>JAGHBR010000078.1 GCA_021160885.1 Caldisericaceae bacterium | reverse complement strand
CCTCTATTTTTTATTCAATAAATATCCTATTAAAAATTTTTGGATTTCAGGATGATTCATGCGACGTATTTCGGCGGGTTTACCTTCCACTTCTATTTTACCATCATAGAGCAAAGCAATCCTATCCCCCACGGTAAACGCGCTATGCATATCGTGCGTAACCACAACCGAAGTAACTTCCATTTCTTTTTTTAACTTTACGATCAGCTGGTTAATATTCTCGGCTGTTTCCGGGTCCAATCCGGTGGTTGGTTCATCAAACAAAATATACCGGGGATAGGTGGCAATAGCACGGGCAATACCCACTCGTTTCTTCATCCCACCACTCAATTCCGCCGGATATTTATTTTCCATGCCTTGCAGATCAACGAATGCCAGGCATTCTCGAATGCGACTTCTGGCCTTGTTTTCTGACCAATCAAATATTTTACGCAATGCCAATCCAACATTATCAGCCACGGTCAGGGAATCGAACAAAGCAGCCGCCTGAAAAACAAAACCAAATCTCCGCCGAATTTTTTGCACTTCGCGAAATCCCATACCCACAATATTTTCATCCTCAATCCAGATTTCGCCCATCTCCGGTTTTAATAGACCGATAATCAATTTTAATAATACACTTTTTCCGCTGCCGCTTTTACCAATAATAACCAGTGACTCACCATCGTTTATGGTCAGGTACAAACTTTTTAAAACCTGGTTAGAATTAAATGATTTCCAGAGATTTTTTATTTCAATCACGTCTGTTCCTAATATCCTACTTTTAATAAGAATTGCGCCATTAAATAGTCCAGAATCAAAATCATCACGCAGGAAAGAACTACGCTACGAGTGGTTGCCTTCCCCACCCCTTCGGCACCTCCGGTGGTAAAAAAACCGACATAAGCGGCATTTGCAGAAATGAAGAAACCAAATACTGCCGATTTTATAAGTCCGTAGGTTAAATCCCAGGGGAGAAAAAAGCGTCGGGCTCCTTTTAAAAATTCAGCTGTGGATAGATTGACGGTTAGAATCGAAATCAACCATCCGCTGATACTTCCAACTACGTTGGCAAACATGGTGAGTACCGGCACCATAATGATACCCGCTATTAACATTGGCACTACCAGGTATGCTACCGGATTAAATCCCATAACTTCCAAAGCATCAATCTGTTCAGTAACCCGCATGGTACCAAATTCAGCGGCAATTGAAGCGCCCACACGCCCGGCAAGAATCAGGGCTGTAAGCACCGGACCCAATTCCAGAATAATCGATTCCACTACTACTGAACCTACCAGATAATAGGGAGCCCGGTCTTCAAGGGAATACAAAACCTGAACCGCCTCCACCATTCCCATAAAAGCAGCGGTAAGAAAAACTATTGGCATGGAACGGATGCCAATAAATTTCATACGTTTAATAGTATTCTCACCATAAGTCGAAAAATCGGTTAACGAGAGAAGAGACCACCACATCAGTTTTCCGTATTTACCTACTTCCGCAAAAAAATCTTCCAAATAAAGATTGAATATTTTGTCAACATATTTTAACATACAACTTCAGAGCTCCTAAAGTTATAAGTAATTTTCACAAATCCTTCATCAAAATCTTTTACGCGACTGAAGATGTTATCGCCCTTTCCATTAATAATAAAGGCGCCAAGGGAAATCTCCAACACGTCGATGGGGTAATAATCAATTTCCGGGCCGCCAGCCACGCCGTAATTGTTATTAATATCGTTCCAATCAGGAATGCTAACCGCAATACCAACAGAGATAATTTTTAAAGCATCATTCATATATTTTTTTTCGAAACGCATGAGAAAGTAATCATTTAAATTATCCTTACCTCGTTCGTGAATAAATCCGTGTAGAAATTGAGCGTTAACATACCAACCATTTTTAAAAGTATAATCACCCCCTACCACCCCTTTAAAATAAGGTTCATCATCTAAAGTTACCTCTTTTTGAGTGATCATACCTAATTGGGGATGTTGTAGCGTTATATAGTTGTAAGTTTTTTTAGGTAAAGTTAAAGCGCCTTCAGCCCAGATGCCCACGCTTCCGATTGAACCGGCCATATCTGCGCCAATTACCTGAATTTTGGGATATATCATTCCCACATTGGCATCGAAATATCCCGGTGTATTGACGAGGGATATAGAGACTGAGGAAATCAATGGTAAATCATCACGGCCATAGTAATAGTTTAATGACCAATCATAATTAAACCAGTTGCCAGCCACTTTAAATCCGAAACTTGAAGTCTCGGAAAGTTTGTTCTCCGGAAGGGCAATATGATCTTGAAAAGAAGCTAATTGCATTCCGGATGGTAAATTCAGCGGAGGAACAAAAGCCTTTGCCCAATCTCCAAAGGGCATCGTGGCCGGCGTAAAAGCCGGAATGTAAATACCATACAGGGTGTAATCACCAAGATAGTAAGTTGCCATTAATGCATTGCTTCCCAGATGGCGGCCATAATCAAATATATCTTCCAGATCATCCGGATTTAAATTATCGGTAGGATTTAATTTATCGGCGGTTCCCCAAACAATGCGTTGCCGACCGATACGTAAATCCAGGCTCGGGGTTAAGAATCCGTACAGGTCAATATATGCCTCACGAAATTCCGTGCCCCATGGTTGTACCAGGTCTTTTTCTCTCCGCTGCAGATCAACAGAATTCATCACTTTGGGAAAGCCAAAAGCGCGTAATCGAACTTCGCTGTAATAGTGAATTTTGTCCGATGGATTTTCTTCGAATTTTAAACCCAAAAGATTTTCATTCCATGTAAACTTGCCGTCCTGCTGTAAACGCAAACGATTGTAAGTCTGTACATAACCGTTAATATTTACCTGAACAATGAATTGAGCAGAAAACAAAATAATTAACAACAAAACCATGCTTCTCTTCATTGTTCACCTCCATTTCTTGTAATATTAATTGTCATTAAAATCCATATAAACTTTGTAAATTACGTATGGTTAGATAGATAAAATAAGTAACGGTAATAACAAAAAGACTTAAAGAGACATGGCGAGCCATACCATGCAATTTATAGTTCTTTTGGGCTCTTTTTACGATTAAGATGGCCAAATATTGACAAGTAAGGGTACCGAAAGAAAATATTGAACTGAAGAGAGCATAGTTCCACAAACTATGTTGATGAATTAATTTTAAATTAATTAAAGCTGACATATTAATCCAAAAAGCTACAATGGTTGGATTGGAAATAAAATAGGACATAACAGTAAAAAAATTTGTGAGAAAAACTTTTCCGTTAAATTGTATTTCTGGTTCACAACTTTTTTCTAATTCCCGGTTCTTCTTTTTTTCGGGCCTGGAAATTAATGGTAATAATATTTCTTTTGCCCCAACATACAGTAGAAATATAAAACCGATTAATTGTATGGTGATTTTTAATTTTGGGCTAAAGATCAAGCTCCCGGTGCCCATCAGGAATGCAAAGGCGTAAACAAAATTCGCTCCCGCCCCTATTATTGCCATGGAAAACCCGTGCCAGAATCCTTTGTTAATCGCCTTGTTTAACATAATCTGGCCCAACGGCCCCAGGGGAACGGAATAAACAACACCCATTAAGAAAGCAATGACCAACATCCCTCGCTATCCTTTTAAAATAAAATTTTTTGCAACAGTGGCTAATAAAAGGTAGTTCGCGGCGATTGTCCGAAAGATATGGATCGCCTCAATTGGATAATCTTTAAAAGAGTGATGGAATGGTTTTTTCTGAAATTTTTTTAAATGAATAAGCCCCCATAGGTATTCGATTTTTATTCTCTTTTTTTGACTTTTATAGTATAAATTCATCAGAGTTTCAGCGCCGTATCTGGCGTGTTTCATTTTGTCAATAATTGGTAAAACATCCTGCCTGTAAACCGCTCGTTCGCCGGCTAATAATTCAAGCGGTTTTAAAGGATCGTCCCTCTTCTTCTTCGAACCGGCATAGGGTTGACCTATGACCATATCAGCTTCTCCATTTAAAAGGGGATACAGCATTTTCTGGATATGTGAACACTTCAATCCAATGATATCTGCGTCAACAAACACGATCACTTCACCCTGTGCTGATTCCACCCCGGTTGCCATGGCAAAAGACTTCCCGCGATTTTGCGGGAAGTCAATATGTTTGAATGAATAGGATTCTTGTAATTTACTGATAATTTGTCCTGATTTATCTGTTGATCCATCATTTACTACAATAAGTTCGTCAATCAAATAACAGTTCAACAAACTGGTAATTACATTTTCAATGGTTCTTTCTTCATTGTAAACCGATATAATTGCCGAAACCGTTTTCCCTTTATTCATTTTAAATATTCCGATATTTTAAGCCGTTTTCGTGTATTTTTTTGAATTAAATTCCGCTTTTATGTAGAATTTATTCCAGACCGGATCCATGATATTTTTAATCTTTTTACCATATTCAATCATTTTTTTACGATAATCTTCATCATTTAACGCCTGAGAAGCCGCCTCGTCTTCTGGTTGGGCATGATGTTTTTTAACGACACGATTCAACATCAGGTAATGATCGCGAATGGCGCATTCGGCTAACATATTTCCCATTTTTTCCGGTGGACGATCCAGGATATAGCTGTGATGCCACTTTCTAAGTTCCGTATAGAAAGGCTGAAATAGAATGGTATTTAAATTGCCGCCATTTTTATAAATTTCCAAAATATTGTGAGTATAGTAAGGAATGAAGACACAAGGCATAATGTTGCCATTCCAGTCAATATAAAAATATCCGCTTCTGTCTTTACCTGAGCAAATGCATCCATTGCTAATGGTACCGCTGTTCCAAAAATCAGCAACAAAGCGTTTTTTTTCTCTTACCAGTATTCTTTCTTTTTCCCACATATACAGCCGCTGCTCCGGAGTCGGCATTAAATCTATTGTAAAAGAACGGCCTATTGGCATATATTGAAATATCCATGCATATAACGCTCCTTGCACATCAAAGAAGAAATTATATAATTGATCGCTAACCACTAATTGATAATTATTGCGAGTTGCCGTTATGGAAATTCCAAAGGGGACGCCGACTTCTCGCAGGTTTTCCATTGCATCCAGTATTTTTTTGAACACACCTTTGCCTCTTCTGGCGTCGGTTTCTTCTTCGAATCCTTCAACAGAAATAGCTGGCGTTATGTTGCCAACTTCGGCCAATTTTTCGGCGGTCGTTTTGTCAATTAATGTACCGTTGGTGTAAACCAGAAAAAATTGATCCGGAAATTCAGCCGCCAGATCGATAATGCCTTTACCGGAATCGCGATACACAAACGGCTCGCCACCGGAAATGACGGTAAAATGACGCCCCCAAAGGTCCTGTTTCTCTTGTAAAATTCGTTTCACAATATCATACGGTAACTTGTTCTTAAAATCTTTTGAGCTACTGGCATAACACCCGGTGCATCTTAAATTACAAAATTTAGTGGGGCTTATGGTCAAAAACAAAGGCGGTTCAAATCCATATTTTTCTTTGAATTCGTGCGTTTTACTGTTGCCGAAGTGGGAAGATTCAAAAGCATGAATTAATTTTTTCAATACATTTTTGGAAATTAAATTTTGATTTAATGCTCGAATGGCAGTATTCAAATAAGCTTCAGCCAGGTAATACTTGTCTTCTTGAACTCCCACGGGAAAGTTCAAAATATTTCTTTCCACATAGTCTTCCCACATTTTTTTTCGAAGAATTTTTACGCCGGCATTTCTAATGACTTTTGTTTTTGAAAGATCTCTTAAAAAGATAGAAATAGCTTCATTTTTTAAATTATTAATTGCAGTCTTCATTGTTTTACCCTCCTTTTTAAACATGAATAACTAAATTATATTTAGAATACTTCCTTCAAAAGATTACACGCTTTAGCGTGTCAAAATTTTTAACCCCATTAAACTTCTAAGATATTGTTTTTTTGGTTGCGGCTATGCTGCCTTAGATTTCTAGTTCATAAATTCGATATTTTTTGTAAAGCCGCCCGCCAATGGTTTCATCAAATTTATTGATTAAATGGTTGTCTTCTAAATTCCATGAAGTTTCACACCATTCATAACCTAATTTTCGGGCAGCTTTCGCTGTTTCGGTAAACAACAAAACGGAGATACCGGTCAGACGATATTCTTTAAGCATGCCCATAATCAATGAACGTAATCCTTTTATTTTCTTTCGATGGTAAAGAAATTTGGCAATTCCAATCGGATCTAACCGGCCGTTCATATGAATTAAAACCTCATTGTAGTTTGGAACAGTCACAGTAACGCCTACCGGTTTTTCATCAACTTCAGCGAACAGCACCAGCTCAGGCTCGGCAATTTTTTTCAAATCTGCGGCCAAATAGTCCATTTCTTCATCCGTCATGGGAACAAAACCCCAGTTCTTTTCCCAGGCGGCATTGTAAATATCCTTTATCTTTTGAATCTCTTCATCAAGTTTTTTGAAATCAGCATGACGAATTTTTACATTGTACTTTTCCCGTGCGCGTCTGGCAATTTTTTCAATGCGTTCTGGTGTTTTAATTATACCTTCGTTTAAGTAAGCGTAAAGGTCTTTGGCTTTTACCATTCCATACTTTTCCATAAAGCGCAGGTAATATTCGGGATTGTACGGCATCATAAATACCGGCGGAGAATCGAATCCTTCTAACAAAAAAGCGCATTCGTCGTTCATGTTTAAATTCATGGGACCGCGCATTACATTCATATTGCGATTCTTTAACCATTGTCTCGCTTTATTTAGCAAGGCCTCAGCAACGGCATAGTTTTCTATGGCTTCAAAAAGTCCGAAAAAGCCAACTTTTTCCTGATGAAAATTGTTATGATTATAATCAATGATGGCCGCGATTCTACCCACAGGTTGGTAATTTTCATAGGCAACAAAAAGTTCTACCTGGCTGTGTTTGAAAAAAGGATGGATTTTAGGATTTAGTTTCTTTTTCATTTCACTGATTAACGGAGGAACCCAATGAGGATTATTTTTATAAATTTTCCAAGCGAGTTTAATAAAATCCTTAAACGCCTCACCCGAATTTGCCTGAATTACGGTTAATTCTCCATTCATTTTCATGCTCCTATAGGCAATTCTCAACATATACTAAGTTCTTTTATGGCTTTCAGTGCGGCCATTTCACCAGCCTGAATAATCTCCTTACCTTGAGTAAAGTTAAAGAAGCCAAAGGAATCTACCCCTGGCTTAATCAATAGATCCGCCGGATTATCTTTTAGTCTGTAATATAAAAGCATATTTTCCATAATAGTGGCTGCTTGCATGGCATTGTGCCTTAGCCCGGGAGTCACACTTAATTGCGTTTCGTCTTGGGAAAGTTTTTGCCCTTTTGTGAATCCATTATTCAAATATTTCAAAAATCTCTTCAAAAAGGTATTTGCGCTTTTGGCGGCTTTTTTTACTCTATTAGTAGTCATTGCTCCGGAATTGAGTTGCCGGATATGATAATCGATGGCCGGCGTGGTTTGCACGGCGATGACGAACTTTCCGCCCATTTCTCTGGCCACATTAATAGGTAAAGGATTGGTTACTGCGCCGTCAACCAATAGCTGACCATTGATCTTTACCGGTGAAAAGAGAAAGGGAAGAGATATGGAAGCTCTGATCGCTTTTACAAGAGAACCGCTTTGTAAAATGACTTCTTCCCCTGTTAACAGGTCGGTGGCCACTGCAGCAAAAGGGATGTTTAGGTTCTCAATTTTTTGTTCGCCAAGTAGGGCAATGATAAATTCTTCAATTCGAACGCCATCGATCAGGCCATCCCGTTGTAATTTGCGGGGCATCAAAAGTTGAGCAACCCGCAGCCAGTTAGTTTTACAGGCAATATCTTCCATTTCTTTAGCCGAAAGACCAGCCGCATAGCCTCCCGCAATAAGCGCTCCCATACTTGTGCCAACAACGATTTCCGGTTTAATTTGCGCTTCTTCCAAAACTTTGAGTACGCCGATGTGTGCGAGACTTCTGGCTGCGCCACTGCCTAACACCAAAGCAATTTTTTTGTCAATATTTTCCAATTAGATCACTCCGTTTTTTTTACCAATCTTTTCAAGAATTTCTATGGCCTGATTCAAATCTTCTTTTGTATGAGTTGCCATATAACTGGTACGAATTAAAGATTGTTTTGGCGGCACACCCGGTGGAAGAACAGCATTGGTAAATAACCCTGCGTTAAAAAGTTGTTTCCAAAAGTACATGGTTTTTATATCATCGTAAATGTAGAGTGGAATAATGGGCGTATGGTTGCTTTTTCCAATATCGAAACCGATATCTTTTAACGAATGGTGCATGAATCGTGAAATTTCATTTAATTTCTTAATTCGTTCTGGTTCCTGCTCAATAATTTCAAGAGCTTTTAAGGCTGCGGCGGTAGCTGCAGGGAAGGGAGCAGCCGTAAAAATAAGCGCTCTGGCCGAATGTTTAATGTAGTCTATCACTTTGCGCGAACCGGCAACAAAACCTCCCATTGAAGCTAAGGACTTACTGAATGTTCCCATGACAAGGTCAACTTTGTCTTCAAGCCCCCAATATTCACCTACGCCCCGACCATGTTCTCCTAATACACCTAAACCATGGGCTTCGTCAATATAAACACGCGCATTGTATTTTTGGGCAATTTTTATTAATTCCGGCAAATTTACAATGTCGCCTTCCATACTAAAAACACCATCGCTTATAATGAGCTTACCCTTTTCCGGATCGAGGCTCTTCATGATTTTTTCCAGGTCTTCCATGTCATTATGCTTGTATCGTTTTACGATTGCACCGAAAGCAGCTTGAATACCAGCGTAAATGGAAGCATGGTCTGCCTTATCGATAATGATATAATCATCTTTTCCGGCAAGAGCTGAAATAGCGCCTAAATTAGCTAAAAATCCGGTACTAAAAATAAGAGCCGCCTCTTTTTTCATGAATTTGGCCAGTTTATCTTCCAGCTCCAGGTGCAAATCCAGTGTGCCATTCATAAATCTTGATCCGGAGCAACTTGTGCCATATTTTTTAGTAGCGTTTAATGCCGCTTTAATAACGCGCGGATCATGAGTTAGGCCAAGATAATTGTTGGAACCTAACATAATTGTTTCTTGTCCGTTCATTTCTACCCGCGGTCCGTCATTGGCCGACAAAGGTTGAAAGTAGGGATAAATGCCCATCTCGATTACCTCATGGGCTTTATTAAAATTCATGCATTTGCCGAATATATCCAATGATTCCTCCGTTGTTTATTTTTCCTGTTTAGATTTTGAGATTTCCTGATACTTTTGGTAATATTTTTCTATTTCAAGCGTTTTGCTCTTTTTTTTCTGCGGATCATTTAAAAAATCATGTAATTGTCCCAAAAGCCATTCATCAGAAATATGATTGGCCCGGGCTACTTTTTGTAACCAGTTGTATTCTTTCTGGTGTAAATTTTTATCAGAAAAAGCTATTTTAATGCCATCTTTTAAAAATATTTTAGCCATATTAATGTTGGAAAACACCGGAGGCTTCTCGTCAATATATGGATTCTTTAGTAAATTATGTATCGTTTCTTGACAGAAGTCAGCGCTGAATTGCAAAATCTGTCCAATGCGCAAGAAGAAATCTTTTTCTTTTGGAGAAATTGTTAAATCTCTTTTGATTAAAATAACCATTGCCCTGAAATATTTGCTACGATCCATCAAATCGATTTGAATCTCTACACCTCATTTCAATAACAGAAAAAACCTGTTTACAATTTTCCGGAACGCATTATGGAAATAAGCAACCATATTCCCATGAAGGAGGCCAAGAGAAAACCAATGATTCCCAATGCCGGATATCCGAATAAAAATGGCCCCTTATTAAATTGAATTAGCATTGACGAACCAATGAGTAAGGCTGCAATTATTAAAGAAAAAGCCAATCGATTACTGGCACGATCTAATTCACGAGTTAAATGTTCCAGACCTTGATGCTGAAATTTAATTGTGATCTGATCTTTTTTTAATTTGGTAAGAATTAATCGGAAGTCATCAGGTAGATTCCCTAAAAAGTCAATGCCTGTTTCCATGAATCTGGAAAAATTTTTAAATTGGTAAAAAGGATCCAGACGATGAAGCAGCAGTTTTTCAGAATATGGCACAATTAATTCAAACATGTTGAATTCCGGATAAATTTTTCGCCCAACACCTTCGGAAATGGCCAGAGCTTTACCCATCATTACCAGATCAGAGGGTAATTTAATACGGAAATTGCGAATTAATACCAGAAATTCATTTAATAGTTGAGGCGTGCTCAATTGGTTTAGGGGAATACGGTAATATCTGTCCAGAAATTCTAATAGCTCTCTATTTAGTTTTCGGCGATCGATCTGGTCTTCAATCATTCCAATTTTCAATAATGTTCTGGATATCCTATGTGTATCTTTATCTACAATGCCGCGTAAAATATTAACTAAACATTCTTTCATTTCTTCATCAATGCGACCTACCATGCCAAAGTCAACTGGCGCCAGGACATTTTCAGGTAAAACGAAAATATTTCCGGGATGAGGGTCAGCATGAAAAACGCCGCATTCAAAAACCATTTTTAAAATAAGTTGGGCGCCATTATTTGCAACCTCTTTAAGGTTTATTTCTTGTTTTTCAAGAATTTCAATTTCTGAAATTTTAATTCCTTTAATGTATTCTGTTACCAGGATTTTTTCAGTAGTTAATTCCCAATACACAATAGGCAGTTTAATCGTCGGATCATCCTTAAAATGGCGGCGAAAGAGGTCGATGTTTCTGCCTTCGAAAATCATATTTTGTTCTTTGCGTATCGTAGTGGAAAATTCATTCACAATCCCTATCGGATCATAAAGTTCGCTTTCCGGGATATGTTTTTCCAACAACCTGGCCAGGTCGTATAAAATTTCCAGATCGGTTTCGATGACATGTTGGATATTAGGACGCAAAATTTTAACTGCGACCTCTTCGCCGCTTTTAAGTTTAGCCCAATGTACTTGGGCCAAGGAAGCAGCGGCAATTGCATCTTGATTAAATTCTGAGAACAAATCCGTTAAAGAACTGCCAAGTTCCGCTTCGATATAAGGTTTTACAACGTCGAAAGAAACAGGCCTTACCTCGTCTTGTAACTTGCTAAATTCATCAGCAATATGTGGCGGTATTAAATCCGGTCTGATGCTCAACATCTGTCCTAATTTGATAAATGTAGGGCCAAGTTCTTCTAAAGCCATGCGTAATCGAACCGCCGTTCCCAGCGTCGCTAATTCTTTCTTTTCCAGACGTGGTAATATTTTTTTTGAAATATCAAATAACAACCCGACGCGGATTTTTTCTACAATATCATAAAACCCATATTTCACAAAAACTTTCAGTATTTCCTGATATCTATTCAAGTGACGCCAGGAACGGCGTAATCCTAACGGATTCATCGTTTTTCCCTCAGTTTAGCTTTCTTTTTTAGAAAGCATCTCTTCTAACTTTTTTAGTCTTTTATTCAGTTCATCAATATCCTTTTTGGTCGCAAGTCCCAGTTCTTCGATGCTTTTTTGAATTTCAGATTTAATTTTATCTGTTAGTTCTCTTTCTTCTTTCTCAATTTTATCCATTAAATCTTTTACCACTCCGGGTTTTTCCTCTTTTTTTAATTGCCCTTTTTCTATTAATTCATCGACCAAAGATTCTATTTTTTCTTTGGTGACTGTGGCAGCACCCATGCCCAGATAAATGCTTTTTTTAATAAGGTCTAACATAATTAGTCCCTCCTTTAAGTTTTGTTAATTTAGTTCGTTTAAAGAAGGATGGGGCCGAAATCGTTACGCAGGATAGTCTTAATCTATCCATGGCCTTAGACCTTGAACTCAGGTAATCGGTATGATTCATAACAAATTTGGAGGAGCTATTGCACAAACCATTTTCCTGTAGTTCAGGCCCAAAGATCTCACTTTTCGGCTCCCATCCTTTTTATTTATTTTGCTCTTTTTAAATATCTTTTAGTAAACAATTTATCCTTTAATCCGTTATCAAATTCCACATTTTCCAAATTCATTATGGTTTTGTGGTCTTCTTTTAGATTTCTTAGATAGCGCATATTCGCGGATTCTTTTCAGTTCTGCAGGATCGTTGGGAATATTATTTTTATCGATTAATCTGCCGACTTCCAGACCTCCTTCCGCACTACGGATGCCCAACACATCGGTTAAGCTTATCACCGTAGCCACGCCATTTATTTGCTTTATTTTTACTGTTAGTCGATTAATGACATTTAATGTCTGAAAATCAAATACATCCGGCGCTTCAATGCCAACCATGGCAATAGACGTACCTGCATACTCTTTTCCGATGCGATTAAACAATTGTACATCAGGATCATCCTGTCTTAAATAGGAAATAACATCGCTATTTACTTTCATATATTTAAATTGGTAAGAAAAAAAGAGTGTTAATAAAACGACAATAACAATAATAGCAATTTGGTACTTAATTATAGCATTGGCAAATTTATTCACAAAGTCGCTCCTTGTACTTTTAGAATAATTACGTTTTATATTCGAAAAAGTTCAAAAAAAAATTTTAGTTTCTTTTTTCGATGCCTTTAAATAAAATTTTTAACAGGACGTCTATTTTTTCAATAATTTCTTCTTTACTGCCTTCCATACTCCATTGATATTCCATTCCCTTCATGGCTGCCACGAATGTTTCGGCAGCAAGGGTGATATCTTCAATATCCAATATACCTTTATTTTGTCCCTCACTGAGTATGGTGCTTATCATGGTAATCTCAAAAGAATCGTAAGCATGACGCGCTTTTTCTATAAAAGAATAATGCTTTAGATACTCTTCACGCAAGGCGCTGTAATAATTTGCGAGATCTTTTATTGCGGTCATTCTAGTAATCAAATAGCTACGCAGTTTACCCTGAGGCGTATTTTGAGAACTAACGGCTTCGATTAATTTTTCTTTTAGTATTTTACCTTCTTTTTCAACCACTTCCTTGAAAATTGCTTCTTTACTTGTAAAGTAATAATAAATACTGGCCTTGCCCATGTGGGCCATCTTAGCAATATCATCGATGGTCGTTTTAGCCAGACCAAATTTGGCAAATAAATTTTGTGCCACTTCAAGTATCTTTGATTTACGTAATGCTTTGTCAACCATTTTGAGTGCTTTTTTCGAATTTTGTATTAAATTATTCGAAAAATATTAAAATAAATTATAAAATGCAAATTATAATTAATTGAAATTTAATACTGAGTTTGATCAAAAAACAGTTTGCCCCTGTCGTCCCGAGAATCGGGATGGCCTAGGCCTCTTTATTTGTCAGTTTGATGTTACTGGGTTCAATGCCAAATTCGAGCAGAATACGCCGTTTGTTTTTCAATTT
>JAGHBR010000400.1 GCA_021160885.1 Caldisericaceae bacterium | reverse complement strand
TTTGAAAATTACTTGTAAAAATAGTTTTAAGCGATTCGTTTTTTACATCAAATAGAACCAATTCCAATGTACTATCGGTTGTGGAACAGGAGATGTAGGCGATGAACTGCCCGTCAGGAGAAAAGGCCGGTGATTCGAAAAAAATATCTTGCGGTTGTTCCACCAACCAGCTTACGTCCTGGTCGGCAATATTTAACAGACACAAGCCCACATAATTAAAAGACCTGGGTAAAATGAATGCAATTTCATTATTTGAGGAAATAGAAAAGTTACTTGCGGGGGCAATTTCCTGCTTATTAAGTAATTCGTAAACTCTATACTTTTCCTGAAAATTTTCTGATTTTTTACAGCTAAAAATAATATTTTTACTGGTGGAATAAAAGATGGACCTTCCATCAGGGCTCCAGCAAGGGAAATATTCATTATCTTCAAGGTTTGAAATGTTTTTATTGTTTGAACCATCAATATCCATTAAATGAATATCATATCCCTTTACCATATTGGTGAACATAGAATAGACAATCTTTTGCCCGTCGGGAGAGACTTTCGGGTAAAAAGCGTTTTCTTCTTCGGGTTTTATTGGCCAGGTTTTCTTTTGATCCACATCCATTACGTAAAAATTGTGGTAAATTTCATGAGAACCGGTCCTTTGAAAAACGATTGTACCGGAACCAAGTGCACTGTAAGGAATGGAATCAGTCAGCTCGTGGATGGTATCACCCAGTTGCGGTTCTAAGATTTCCTTTTTGTCACAACTAACAAGCCAAAGAATTACGATCAAAATAAGAGTAAGGTGGATTTTTATTTGCCTGTACATGACGTTCGCCTTTTTAATTTAATTCTCACTACAACCTTATTCCAAATCCTGCTCCCAGGTAACCGTGGGAGAAATTGGCCTTGAATGAAGGCAATTCCTCATAATTGGTTTTGCGGTAAGATGTTTTAAAAGGACCAAATGTAGCAGCAGGAACCAGGCGATATTGGCCCTCAACGGTTACGAAAAATCTTGTTTTTTGTGGAAAACGAAATGCAAATTGGGCGCTAAATCCCAGTCGGCCTTTTTGTTCACGATATAGAATTTTGTCTGCGTCATCATGTTCCATGTTGTTGATAAACCAGGTTGGACCTATACCTATACTAAATAATTTATTAGGGTTGAACATTATTAAAGGCGTGATGGTTGTGGATTTAAAATTCAGTTCTAAATATTCACAAATATCTTTGCGATAACCATAGGTACAGCCATATAATGAACGACTAAAAGCCAGACCTATAGAGAATCTTGGGTTGAGTTCATAGGTCGCTTGGATTGAAAAAGCTCCGCCTTTATTGGTATGCGGGTGGGTGGTAGGGCCGCTAAACCAGCCTCCCGGACTGGTATCGTCCCAGCCGTTTGAGCTCATGGCCGATTCAATGTCTTTTGCCGGCCCCCTGTACAAATGCCTGCACTGACCAGAATGGAAAGTTTCCTTAGACTTACTTGCGTTTTTTCTGGCAACTTTTGTTTTGTGTCGGGAATTACAGCCTTCGGATGTTTTTCTGTTTCTGTCTGTCTTGGAGGTTCAGGTTTTGATGCTATTTGAATTTGTTTTAAGTCTACCGTTACCCAACGTGGGGATGTGGAACCACTTCCTACAATGGCGCCAACTAACGCCCCAACCAGGCCTCCTTCTATTAAACCGGCGACAAATGCTTGACCGGGAGTAGGCGTTAACCACTCTCCTTGATCATCTGAAACAGCAGCGACTAAAACGAATCCCAGGCCAACGCCACCAAGTAAGGAGCCATAAAGTGCGCCCTTACCTTTGTTGCTTTTTTGACCTCTGATCACCTGTAATTCTTTGATTTCTCTAAGAGAAAAAAGCCTCTGTTTTTGGTATAATTCAACAATCAGCGTATCGTTTTGGAGTCCTTTGAAAAGGCATTGCATTTTAGAATTCGGTGGAGCATTCAAAGTAATGCGAACCGGCTCATTGTAGTAAATGACGTTTTGCATTTTTTGAGCCAAAGCAGTACGTGTTGTAAACAACAAAATGAAAGTTAAAAGCAAACGAAAAAAATTACTCATTTTCATGGTTTTCCTCCATCCACAATTGAATTCAATTAAATTTAGACAAGTATTGTGCCAAAGAAAAAATAGCGAAGAATCAGCTAAATAGACCGACGTGAATTGAGAAAGACGTTTAAAATTTAATACACCTGTTTGAATTTTTTGACAAAAAAAGAGGCGTTAATTGAACAAAGAAGAAGGTGCAATTTAATTCTGTAAAACTATATCCGGGTTTGTCAAATTCTGAGTTTTAAATGTTAAATTTTTTAGTCAATGCCAGTCTGTTCCGTCGGGCAGGTTTACAACGATAAATTAAAGGTAAGGAGAGCGCTGCGCTTTTGCTTAAACGCAAGCTAAAGTATGCAGTTACCTATTTTTTCCACATTCAACTATTGACTCTTTCAATAGTTGTGATAAAGTATTTATTAAGGTGACGTCTTCTGAAGATGTTCTTTCAGGAAGAAATATTGCAGCGCAAGTATGGTTTTGCCATCTTCGATTTCTTTATTGAGTAGTTTTTGCAATGCTTCTTCACGTGACCATTCCACGATTTGAATGTCCTCATTTTCGCTTTCCACTCCGCCGCCGTCTGCTGTTTTTTTAGAAGAATCGGTGCTGCCGAGGTAAAGATGCACTTTTTCGGTGGTAATCCCCGGACTGGTGTAAATGGTGGCAATGTGTTCCAGTTCTTCGAGTTCGTAACCTGCTTCTTCCAGACATTCGCGCCGCGCGCAAGCTTCCGGGGATTCTTCGTCTACAACTCCGGCTACAATTTCGTCGATCCAGCCGGGCTGGCCGTCTTCGTAAACGGCAAAGCGAAACTGGCGGATCAAGACAAAGGAATCTTTATCTTTCAAATAAATTAACACGGCAACAGCCTGCCCGCGGCTTAAATTTAAACGTCGAACCACCGGCGACCAGCTGCCGTCAAATTTTTCAAATCTTAATTCTGCGCTATCAACAATGAAAAAATCATTTAATAAACGCTCTTTTTTGATGATATTTACTTTCATAGATCTTTCTCCTAAAAAATTTGACAGAAAATAAGATAAAAAAGAGAATCAATGCAAACTAAAAATGGCAAGAAATAATGAGCGCCGAGTCCGCTCAAAATGTTATTTCGGGAAGCGTAGCTTGGAGAACTTTTTTCGTGCAAAAGAGATAATATCCCTCTATTTATAGAAATGATAGTTAACGGTTTTTTGTCGTCTAAAAAAATTTTTTTGCCAAAGACAGCTAATCGTGTTACATTTATGAAAAAAGTAACAAGGTGGAGCCATGAAAGATCCATTGATACGTTTTGGCGTTTCGTTGCCGCAAACTTTAATCCAGCGTTTTGATCAATTAATTAAGCAAAAGCAATACCCAAACCGTTCCGAAGCCATTCGTGATTTGATCCGTAAAATGCTGATTGAAGAAGAAATTGTCCAGGATCAGGAAGTGATTGGAGTGCTGCACCTGCTTTACGATCACCATAAGCATGAGCTGAGCGATCGTTTAACCGATATTCAGCATGACCATCACGACCTGATTATTTCATCGACCCATGTGCATCTGGATCATGACAATTGCCTGGAAGTGATTTTAATGAAAGGCCGGGCAGGTCAAATCAGAACCATTGCCGACAAATTGATTGCCATTAAGGGGGTTAAGAACGGTCAACTCTATTTAACCTCTCAGGGTAGTAATTTAAAGTAGAATGTAACCATGCAACTGGCTTTACAAACAGCAAATCAGGATTGTTGGCTTTGTCGGATCAATGGTTTAAGTAAAATTGCTACAAGCGGGCTCTTTTTACTGGCTGTTTTATTCATTAAAACACAATCCATTCTTCAAGTAATCTGGCTTTTGGCCTGGCAAGTTGGCTTACTTGTGTTTGCCCTGAAGTTACAACCAGCCTTGAAAGGTTATTTTTTGCGCAGTGCCTTCATGTTTTTCATTCTGGTTTTACCATTGCCTTTCAGGTCCCTTGTTGAAAATGATTGGGCACTGGCTCAATTTGCCGGCCTTTCTGTGTTTTACAGCGGATTGCTTCGTTTTATGGGGACTTTTCTCAAAGCCATGATTTTATTGATTGTTTCATTAACTCTAATTGCCGCCACTCCTTTTTCGGAAATTTTAAGAGCTTTTAAAAAACTAAAAATGCCGGATTGGGCTTTGTCCATTTTGATGTATGTGTTTCGGTTGATTTTTTTAATGGAAGAAGAGGGCCTGCGCATGAAACGGGCCATGCAAGCCAGAAGTGGTAAAATCAGTTTAAAAAGAAAATTACAAATTCTGATTCAGTTTAGTGTAGTTTATCTGGATCGCTTAATGGGGCGTAGCGAGCGCACCTATTGGGCAATGGTCAGTCGTGGTTTTCGGGGTAAAATTGTTTTAGCTCAGGAGTCTTCTTTTCGTCAAAGCGATTGGCTCTTTTTGCTGACGCCGTTGGCTTTTGGAATTGGAGCATTTTTATGAATAAT
>JAGHBR010000402.1 GCA_021160885.1 Caldisericaceae bacterium | reverse complement strand
GAGTCATATTTTTTAGATGATGCGGATGCAGTAATTATTACCTATGGAAGCGAAGTTCGACCGGCACTCGATGCAATCGAGATGGCCAGAAATGATGGCATAAAAATTGGAATGTTAAAGTTAATTACTGTTTGGCCTATTCATGAAAATTTAATAAAAGAAATAGCCAAAAATGTAAGAAGGATATTTGCAGTAGAAATGAATATCGGCAAATATGCAAAAGAAATTGAAAGGATATGTTTACCCTTTTGCCCGGTTAGTCATATTACCAAAAATGAAGGAATCATTCACACAAATGAAGAAATATATAAGGTAATTAAGGAGGGGTTATCATGAAGGAAAAAATAAATCCTCTTCGTAAATATATCAGAAATGGAAAGCTACCGCACTTTTTTTGCCCCGGTTGTGGCTGCGGGCAGATTCTCAATTATTTCTTACGGGCAGTGGATGATTTACAATTGGATTTTAAAAAGATAATCACCATCGGTGGTGTTGGTTGTACGGCAAGAATTCCGATATATTTAAACACTGATTCTCTTCATGGTGTACATGGTAGAACATTAGCATGGGCTACTGGCATTAAATTATATCAACCGGATTTAAAGGTAGTTATATTTGCCGGTGATGGAGATTTACTATCTATTGGTGGTAATCATTTCTTACATGCTGCTCGACGTAATCTTGATGTAACTGTTATTTTAGTTAATAATTTTAATTTTGCCATGACTGGAGGTCAAGTAGCTCCAACCACTCTTTTAAATACGGTAACTATGACCACACCATTTGGCAGCAAGGAAAAACCCTTTGATATTTCTAAGCTTGCTATTTGCGCCGGAGCCACTTATGTTGCCCGATGGAGTACAGCCAAACCCATTCAAACCGTTAAGTCTATTAAAAAAGCCTTGCAGCATGAAGGATTTTCTCTGGTTGAAATCTTGTCCCAGTGTCCCACTAACTTCGGTCGTTATGCCTTAAAAACAGGCGACCCGCAAAAAGTATTAGAATGGATAGAAGAAAAATCAATTGCAAAAACAAAAGCTGAAAAATTAAGTAAAGACGAATTCAAAAATAAATTTGTTCTGGGAGAATTTATTGATAAAAAAGAACCAGTCTTTCAGGGAACCAGTCTATTTGAGGAGGAATCTAATTGAAACCTTTAAGTGTTAGATTTAGCGGTTTCGGAGGTCAGGGTATTATCTTGGCTGCAGTAATTTTAGGTACAGCTATGGTTAAGAAAGGGAATCTATACGTGGTACAAACCCAATCCTATGGCTCGGAAGCAAGGGGAGGGGAATGTCAATCAGAATTAATTATTTCAGATAAGCCGATCAATTCGCCTACTACTGAGTATAAAGATATTTTTGTTTCTTTATTTCAAAGCGCATTGGATAAATATTTATATACCTTAAAAAAGAAGGGAATTTTAATCGTTGATCCTAAACTTGTAACCAAGATTCCTTCTGTTGATGTCAGTATTTATAAGGTGCCTGCTACTGAAATGGCAATAGAAAGTGGAAATAGAATTGCAGCCAATATGGTTATTTTAGGATTTTTACAAAAATTAATTAAATGGACCAGTGCAGATGATTTTAGAGAAGTTATAAGCTCGACGGTGAAGGAAAATTTTATTGATATTAATCTAAAAGCATTTAATGCGGGAGTAAATCTTGCAAGGGAATTAGATGTAAAGATGGAGGATATTGGATGAAGTTATATGAATTTCAGGGTAAGGAGATATTTAAAAAATACGGAATTCCGGTTCAATCGGGCTTTTTAATTCATAAAAATGATGAAATGAAAAACCTAACTCCACCTTTGATCTTAAAATCTCAGGTCTTAATTGGCGGGAGAGGAAAAGCTGGAGGCATCAAAAGTTGGGATGGAAGTACTGATGTTTCAACAATAATAAATGAGTTATTTGCTTTAAAGATTAAAGGAGAAAAAGTTAATGCTATCCTGGCGCTGGAAAAAGTTGATATTTTAAGAGAAATTTATATTTCAATTACCTTCAACAAAGGCAAATCAACACCAGTCCTCATAGTCGGAACATCCGGGGGCATGGATATTGAGAAAAGTGCACAATCGAACAAAGGGAACATACATTTTATTGAATTTGATCCTTTTTTAGGAATATTGGAATATCAAATCCGCTTAATTGCGAAAAAAATTGTCATTGAAAATTATTCAAAATTTAGAAGCATCATTAAAGTAATGTATAAAATTTTTAAAGAATACGATGCTACATTGGTTGAAATAAACCCGCTTGCCGTCACTTCCTTTGGATTGGTGGCTATTGATTCCAAAGTAAATCTTGATGATCAGGCATCTTTTCGGCATCAAGCATTATTTCAAAAATTAGAAGAAGAAAAAAAATTAATTAAAGACAAAGAAGATTCAAATACTTCTGAATCCACAGATGATACCATTACATTCGTTCCCCTATCCGGAAATATAGGAGTAATATCTGACGGGGCGGGTACTGGTCTTCTTACTCTTGATTTAATTAGTGATTTTGGTGGTAAGGTAGCCAGTTTTTGTGAACTGGGAGGCATTACTAATTCAGAAATTATGTTAAAAGCTTTGAGGTTGGTAAATGGCCACTCCTCATTGAAAAGTATTCTGGTGGTGTTAATCGGTGGCTTTAATCGGATGGATGACATGGCAAAAGGAATTATCCAATTTAAAAAAGAAGTCAAAAGTGATATACCAATTTTTATACGAATGTGTGGCACCAAAGAAGAAATTGGGAAACAATTAATGAGAGATGAACATATCCCGGTATATAACAGTTTAAATGAAGCAGCTGAGGCAGCTGTAAAAAAGGCAAGGGGTAATTGAATGTCTATTTTAATTGATAAAAATACAAAAGTATTGGTATTGGGAATAACGGGAAAATCCGGTAGATTACAAAGCGAGATCATGAAAAAATACGGTACCAATATTGCTGCAGGAGTTACACCAGGAAAAGGAGGAGCAGAAGTAGAGGGAATTCCGGTATACGATTTTGTTAAGGAAGCGACAGATCAATATAACATTGATGCTGCCATTAGTTTTGTTCCCCCTCCTTACCTTAAAGATTCTTGCTTTGAGGTCATAGAAAATAATATTAAATTACTAGTGATATCCACAGAAGGGATCCCTGAACATGATGTAGTTGAAATTCTTCAATTTGCAGCGAATAAAGGTACAAGAATCCTAGGCCCGGGTTCAGCTGGATTGATTTCTCCGGGAAAATGTAAATTAGGAGCTCATCCTCCTCAGTTATATAG
>JAGHBR010000285.1 GCA_021160885.1 Caldisericaceae bacterium | reverse complement strand
CATTTATATTATCTTGTACAAGTGTAATCACAAATAAATTGTTAAAAAATCATTGCCGATAATAACTTCACCATCAAATTCCCTGGCAATCCTTTGCTTTAAATCAGGAGAATCATTTTGAGGATAAATGTGAGAAATAAGCACCCGCTGTAAATTGGCTTTATTGGCAAATATAGAAACTTCAGTAGGCGTCATGTGTCCGCTAACTTTTAAGTGATCTGGCAGGGAACACTCGATGATGGCCAGATCAGCGTCCCGGGCAAGGGGGATAAGATTTTCCTGATAATCGGTATCGCTACTGTAAAAAATGGTTCTACCGTTACTCACACGAAGTGACAGACTTTCGGTAGTATGGCCATTGTTTTCTGCCATGATTTCCCAATTACCCAAATTAACTGTTTGTTTTTTGAAGGGAATGAGTTCAGGCAGGGCATTTTTTAGCCAGGCTCCCTGCCACTGCAGGTGACTGTTAAACCACTTTTTTAAATTGTGGGGGCCAAAAATGGTCAAAGATTGATTAGCAGATTCCTGCAAAAGAAAACGGTTCATTAAAAAGGCCAACAGATCGGAACAATGGTCTAAATGAAAATGGCTGATGACAATATGATTGATTTTCAATAAATCCATTTGCATTAATTTTAATTGACGAATGATGCCCGGCCCCATATCGATTAATAAAAATTCATCGTTCTGTTCCAGTAAATAGCCGGCAGGATTTCGCCAGGAAGGTGAAATCATGGTGCCCGATCCCAAAACGGTTAATTTCATATTTACCCTTTAATTTTTAATCTTTTTTTATTATCTTACACAATGTGTGGGCAAATTTAATTGGAAAGGAACCATCATGCTTTCCTCAAGAAGTTTAATCGTTTTAATCATCCTTAGTAGCCTGATACTTTTTAGCCAGTGTGGCAAAAATCCAGAATCCGAAGGAGATGAAGCCTATGCCAAAGGCAAATACAATCAGGCTTTGACTTACTATCTGAAAGTTAAAAAAGAACAACCGGATAATGCAAGAATTAATGAAAAAATTGCATTAACCTACATGCAACGCGGTCTCGCTCTTTACAAGCTTCGCAAGAATGTGGATGCATTTCAACTAAATTATGAAAAGAGTCGGGAATTTTTGCCAGATACGTTAAGCGATCATTTCAAAAAAGAATTTAGTAAACTGCTTTATGAATTAGCATTAGCTTACCACAACGCAGTTCCCAAAAATGATATTCAGAAAGAAAAATATTTTACATTGACACTGGATTACCTGAAAAAGGCTCTTGAGTTCGATTCTACCAACGTCCAGGCCGATTCCAAATTGAATGAAATCAAAATCGCCAACTACCAGAGATATTTTGACAGAGGTAAAGATTTTTATTTACAGGCCAAAAGAGACAAAAGAAATCCCTCGCTTTATTTAAGCGCGGAGGCCTATTTGTTGCAGGCCATTCGTTTGAACCCGGAAAGTGAAGAAGCGCAAAAATTATTGAAAAAAGTTCGCCAAAAAACCATGGCCATTTTAGATATTAGCGATGAATTACCGCTGGCTCTGGCCATTACCGGGCAAAAGTGGATGAGCGGCAATTTAGCTCTTTCGGTGACGGTTTTTAACAATACAGTCGATCCTTACACCATTGATCCTCAGCGCTTTACACTTTATGACAGGGTCGGGAAAACTTACAAAATCGCTGCTGAACCTACGGCGGAATTCAGCAAAGGTCTGGTTGAACCCACAGTCATTGACGCCAAAAAGGATGGAAATTTTGTTCTGGCCTTCCAGGTCCCTAGGGGCCTGGCTCTGGACAAATTGATTTACGAAACCGAAGATGGCTACACAATTGGCAAGTATTTCCCCTGATTGATTGATTTCAGAGTATTGGAAGTCTAATCTTCCTGAGTCCTCAGGGGCTGCTTAAAAAGTCAAATTTGATGATTATTTTCTAATTTTGCTTATTTAAACCCATGAGGGAAAGGGTAGCTCTTATTTGAACAATTTTGCATTCAATTGTTTTAAATTTCTTGTTCTGGGAATTTTAATCCCCCATGGCAAGTAAAAGGAACAGGGCAACAATCTGCCTAAGGCGGAAAAATTTAAAATAAATTAGCAGTAAAAATTAATTTTGCCTTAAAACTTGATTTGGATGAAAATATTTTTACTCTGAAGTTAAAGCCTTTCATCATTCTAAAGGAAGTTCCCAAAAATCGTACCGGAGCAATAGGTATTGGCGTATTTTTTAAAAGCCCTTTAATATTTTTTGTTATCTCAACCTAATAATTTTCTTGAATCTTAATAATTATGTTTTAAATTTGGTGTACTTGAGTACAATAAACTTTTTGATTCCATGAAAGATATTTTTGTAACCTGTAAAGTCCCCGGCTCTTATTTTGCATTTTTGAATCAAATTCAAAATCATCTGCAAAACGGAAGACTTAAAGCCCTGGTGCTGGCGCCGGTCAATCGTGCGATGCGCCGCTTCAAAAATCAACTGGTTAACCTGGCCCCAAACCAGGCATTGATCGACCCGCCGGTGTTTACTTTTGAACAACTTTTACTGCACATTTACAAAGCGTTGCCGCAGGCCAAAAGGTTAATCCCGACTGACACGTTGCTGATTCTGGTTCAGGAAATTTTGGAAAATCAAGCGGATGATTTTAAATACCTGACACGTGGCAGGGAGGTCAAAAGTGGGCTGGTACGACGCGTTTGGGAAACGATTACAGAATTGCGCAATTTCGGCTTCTCCAGTTCAGAACTGGCCGGCAAACAAAATGAAATTTCAGAAATGACTCCGGAAGAATTTGACGATTTTGTCCGCCTACTTTCCTTGCTTGAAGAAAAGCTTGGCGTTGAATTTATTGACGAACCCTTTGCCCGCTCTCTCGCCGCCCATCAGGTAACCAAACAACAGTTTTTTGAATTGTTTCCCGAAGTTCAGGCCGTTTACATTAGCGGTTACGGGCTGTTCAGTCCGCCCATGTTAAAGTTTATTGAACGAGTCAAAGACTGGCTGCCGGTTCATGTGCAGCTGGATTACCTGCAGGCTAATCAGGAATTATTCCGGCACACTTTGCAGGCTGTTGAAAAATTCAAACTGATTGATGCTCACATTGAACACAAGGCTACGACTTCTTTTTTAGCCCGCTTTTTATTTAACCGGCATAGCGAACCTAACAAGGCCGATCTTCGGCAGCGCATTCATTCGGTGGCTCTGAAAAACCGCGAACAGGAAGTGGCCTTTATTGCCGGCAAGGTACGCCAGCTTAACGCCCGGGGTATCCCGCTGCACAAAATTGCGGTTACGTTCAGCCATCTGGAAAAATATGCCCGCACCATTCGCCAGGTGTTCGAAGACTTTGGTATCCCCTACAACCTTTCAACCGGCTTTGAACTGGTTCAATCTCCACTGATTGCAGCCTTTTTAGAGCTAATAAAAATTATTGAAGAAAATTTCCCGCTTGAGGCAACCTTTGCCTTTTTACAAAATCAATTTGTGACCAAACCGGAACCAATCGATTTAAACTTTTTAAAACAACTGGCCATCAAGGCACGCATTCAAAACCTGAATGAAAAAAGTTTGAGCTCCCTGAAAAAGTTTGTTCCGCTGTTTAAAGAGGAAGAGAACAACCAACAGCTTGACGAACAAAAGATAAAGGAGCAGATTGCTTCGTTGCGGGAATTTTTACGCCCTTTGTTTGAATTCCCTGAGCAGGCCTCAGCCAGTCAATTCCGCAACAGCTACCTGGAGCTTTGCGAACGCTTAGGACTGTTGCGCTGGTATGGCCGTCAGAGTGAATGGTTAAGCGAACGGCAAAAAGAACACAATTTCCGGGCTTACAATCGTTTTGTTAAAGTTTTTGAACGCAGCATCTGGAGTTTAAATCTGCTTTACGGTCAACAGCCCATCAAACGACGCCGTTTATTGGAAAGCCTGCAACGGGCTCTGCTTACCGCAACCTACAATTTAACGGAATGGCCGGAGCTTGGCGTGCAGATTCTTCCCCGACTGGAAATACTGGCGCTTGATTTTGATGTGTTGTTCATTGGCGGTCTGGTCGATGGCGATTTTCCACGTGCCTCCGTTAAAGACATCTTTTTTAACGACCGTCTGCGAATGGAGCTGGGCTTAACCGCCAGTGAAGAATTACTGGATCAGGATCGATTTCTTTTTTACCAGTTACTGGAAAGCCAGGCCAAAACGGTCTTTTTAACCTTCCCTCAATTTCAGGATGAAGAGGCGCTGGTACCTTCCTCTTTTTTAGCCGATTTAAAGGACATTGCCGTAATCGATGAACAAACACCTCAGGATGGGGATCCGCTATTTGAAAACAGGAAAAAATTGTGGTCCGATTTTGGACAGCATGTGCGCTTTATTACGCAATCCGGGCATAAAGAGGAGGCGCTTGGCCGCTTGCGACTATTGCAGGCGCTTCTGCAGGGCAGTGAAGGCCGCCTGGCTCATTTGCTGGATCAGATACGCATTAGTCTGGACCGTAATATGGGCCTGCAATTTTCTGCTTACGAAGGCAATCTGACGAATTTTCCAGAAATCACGACTCTATTGCAGCAAAAATTCGGGAGGCAAACCTGGTCAGTCAGCCGCCTGGAAACCTATGCTCAATGCCCAATGAAATTTTTCCTGCAAAATGTGTTAAAGGTAGAACCGCCGGTCGAAATCGAAGAAGAACTGACGCCGCAGGAGCGCGGGATGGTGGTGCACCGTATTTTGTTTCGTTTTTTTACGGAACTGAAAAATCGCGGGCAACAGCACCAGGCGCCTTTGTTTAAAGATCTTTTGCAAAAGATTGCCGTGGAAGAACTGGCAAAACTGCCTTACCAGGGTCTCTTCTGGGAAATCGAAAAAAGGCGTTTTTTAGGCGATGATCAATTAATGGGAATTTTACCTGCCTTTTTAGAGACCGAAGAAGAGCGCATGAAAAAAATGCCATTTATCCCTCAGTATTTTGAGTTGTCCTTCGGCTTTAGCGGCGACTTTCCGGCCGATCCGAATTCCATTAGTACACCAGTGACTTTGCAAAATGAGGCCGGTCAGTTGCGATTGCAGGGACGCATAGACCGTGTAGATGTGGATGAAAATGGCCATGCCGTAATTATTGACTACAAAACCGGTCAGGTGGGCAATAATCTAATTCAGGAAGTGCTGTCTGGCAAAATGTTACAAATCCCCCTTTATTTGAGCGTGTTGCCTGAAATTTTACCAGAAACCGAACCGGTTTTTGGTGGTTTGTACAGCCTGAAAGATCCTGCTAAAATCAAACTTACGCCGGTACTGGCAGACAAGAATTGTGCAACTTTGCCCAACGGTAGAGCGCAGGCCTACCTGCCAAACGACAAGGTAACGGATGAAGAAGATGACCACCTGATTACCTTTGATGAAGTTCTGGAACGCAGTTTGACCTTTGCCCTGAATTACGTGGAACAGATTAAAGCCGGGAAATTTCATCACACTCTGAATCCATCTGACCAGTTTTGTAAAAGCTATTGTGAGTACCGGCGCATGTGCCAGAAAACGGTTGGCAAGTTGGAACGCATCGCGGCGGCCCAGGAGAAGCAAAAGTAAAAGAGGATTTTAATTGATTAGAAACCTTTGAAAAAATCATTAAGAATGTCATTCCCACGCAGGCGGGAATCTCTAAGTTGACAGGTTTGGAGAACCCGCGATTTTTTCAAAGGTTTCTGTTTAAATTAATTGGCAGTTTTTTGAGGTTGATTAAGCCCCAGAATCTGGTAATAGGTGATTAAAAATGTGGAATTGTTGCCAAAAGGATGATCTCATTCAAAATTCAATAAAAGTCCATTCTTTGTGGTGAATTAGAAAATACGGATAGTGAAATGCAATTAACAGACGAACAAAAACAAGCGCTTGATTTTAGCCGAAATATTTCGGTAACGGCCGGCGCCGGCGCAGGTAAAACCCGCTTGCTGGTGGAGCGTTTCATGGAAATTGCCACCAGGCACTACAGGCAAAAGCCCTACCAGGCGCGCAAAATTTTAGCCATTACCTTTACCAACAAGGCGGCCGGTGAAATGCGCGAACGCATCGCCCAGGCGGTTAATGAGCGCTTGCAAGAGGCCAAAGACAAAAAAGAACGCCAACACTTGCTGGGCATCCGCGATCAACTTAATTCGGTAGCCATTTCGACCATCCATTCCTTTTGCGCCCGCATTTTACGTGAATACCCCATTGAAGCGCAACTGCCTCCCGATTTTGGCGAACTGGACGACATGCAAAGCAGTCTGCTCATGAGCCAGGCCATTGACCAGCTGTTCGAAGAAATTAACGCAACAACGGATGACCAGCAACGCAATGCCTACCTGGAATTGTTTCAGTATTTTGAGCCCAAAAAGATTCGCCTTTTATTACGCCGCGCCTTAAGCCAGCCCTACGAAATGTCCGCCATTGTGGAACGATTTGTAACCTTTAACGATGAACAGGATTACTTTGCTTTTGTGTCACAACTCTGGTTAGAGGCCATTAATCAATTATGGCCGGCCTCGGAACTGCAAAAATTGTTCAGCCTGGCTGGATCGCTGGTGGGAAAACTGAAACCAGCTGCCAGCGAAGCTGCCCTTAAGGCTGATGGCTTTCTGCAACAATTGTCTGTGCTTTACGGCAAAGCTTCACTTAGTGTGGAGGAGTTCAGAATTGTTTTTAAGGCGTTGGAATTCTATACCGCCCAAAAAGGAAAGGCTTACAGTTCACTCCGTTCTCTGGGCGGGAAAAAGTCCTGGCAGGCCGATGCCGAGCCAATGCTTTTGGCCTTAAGTGAACAAAGCGCGCAACTACTTTCTTTATTAAAAACCTTTGATCCTGGGCCACCGCCAGGAGACAATGACCGGCTGTACTTCAGGCTTTTTACTGTCATTTTTCAATTGTACCAGCGCGCCCGACAATTTTACGAAGACTTAAAAGCCGAAATCCCTGGCCTTGATTTTGAAGACCTGCTGATTAAAGTTTACCAGTTACTGAAAGACAATCCCAGGGTTCGTCAGGAGCTGGCTCGGCGCTACGAGTTCATCATGGTGGATGAATTTCAGGACACTAATGCTCTGCAGTGGAAAATCATTGAGTTGCTGGCCAGTGAAGAAGGACGGCTTTGCAAACAAAAGATATTTGTGGTGGGCGATCCCAAGCAATCCATTTACGGATTTCGTAATGCCGATATTCGCATTTTTAAAGCGGTTAAGCAGCAACTGGCCCGGGTCGCCGGATATAATGAAGCGGCTGACTACAGCGGCAACGTGCTTTTGAAGAACAGTTTTCGGTTTCTGCCCAGAATCAATGCCTTTATTAATGATTTGTTTGCCGATTTGTTACAGCCTTCGGCGCAGAACATTTACGAAGTGGAGTTTGAACCGTTAACCGCACAACGTGATGTTCCGGAAAAAGGGCACATCGAATTGGCCGTGTTGCGCGAAGAAGACCAGCTGACTGAGGAAGCCTACATTGCTCAAACCATCGAACGGCTGGTGCGTAATCAGGAACTCACCTGCCATGAACGAAAAGGTAGCGAAGAAAAAGAACGTAAGTTAGAATTTGGCGACATCGCCATTTTGCTGCGTAGTCGTAGCGAGTTGCTGCAAATTGAACAGGCTTTGCGCAATCGGGACATTCCTTTTAAAACTGTTAAAGGGATTGGCTACTGGCAACGGCAGGAAATTCAGGATTTTTACCATTTACTCAATTTTTTGGCCGACCCTGAATCCGATTTTTATTTAGTCGCCTTGCTACGTTCCAAACTCTTTCTGGTTGCCGACCGTGTGCTGTTTCACCTGAGCCAGGAAGAAGGTCAAACATACTGGCAAAAGCTCGGCGGGGAATTGAAAGGCCCTTACAGCGAACAGGAACGCGCGGAGCTGCAGCGTATTGCTAATCGTTTACGACGCTGGATTGAACTGCGTGATTTGCTGCCTCTGGGCGATTTGCTGCGGCTGGTGCTGGATGAACTCAATTACCCGGCGTTGATCATGGCGCAAACGGACGGAGAACAATTGCTGGCCAACATTGAGAAATTCATTGAGCACGTTTACCGTTTTAACAAAAGCGGCTTAAGCGGTTTGTTGGAATTGATTCGCCAGCTGGAGCTGCTGATCGAAGAAAATCTGAAAGAAGGCGAACCGCAGATTAATTTAGACGACCGTGAAACAGTTAAAATCATGACCATTCATGCCGCCAAAGGGTTGCAGTTCCCGGTTGTTTTTATTCCTTACCTCAATACAAAAAACGTGGACAATGTGCGGCAGGCTGTTTTTTTAGAACCGGAAATTGGTCTTGCCACAGCCTTTCGTTCCGATACTGAAGAATCCCTGGATGATTTTTGCCTTTTAAAACTGTTAAAATTAGAAAAGAAGAAACGCGAACTGGCCGAAGCCAAACGAATTTTTTACGTGGCTGTTACCAGAGCCAGCGAACATCTGTTCTTTTCTGCCCGGATTAAAGATGGTAAAATTCAGCGCCATTCGTTTCTGGAATGGTTGCAGGCTTTTTCCCAAAAACGCCAGGCCGATTTGTTAGACAAAGAGACAACGATTATTGAAGGTCAGGATTACCAGCTACACGTGGTGCACCAGCTCCAAGCCGAAGAATTTGAGGAACAGCAGGCGTTGGCTTACCGCAAGGAACTGGAGAGTTTAAAACAGCAATTAGACAAAACTGCTCCTGTTGAACCTGAGGACCTGCAGCCTTACCAGCCATTGAAGGATGTGCCCGGCCCGTTGATTTTTTCTGCTACGCGCCTGATGACATTTATGGAAGATAAAGAAAATTACTATCATCGTTACCATCTGGGATTTTTTGAAAGCGATTACCAGTTATTTGCCGAAAATATCTATCGCATGGATGACTCACTGGTTAAAGGAAAAATTTTTCACCGTTTTCTGGAACTTTCTACTCAAAAACAAATGGACGAACAAGAACTGCTGGAACGAATTTTTTTTGAGTTTGAAGTGTTCGATGACAGCAAGCGCCAGCAATTGAAAAAAGAAATTCATGAACTCAAAGATAAGATGTACGCTTCGGAGCAGGGGCGGGCAATTCTGCAGACCAGCCAGGCCAGAAATGAATTAACGGTGACCATGCGATTGGGCAACGATTTTTTTACCGGCACCATTGACCGCATCATTAAAAATGAGGAAGGCCTGTGGCAGGTGGTGGATTACAAAACCAATCGCATTCAGGCTGCACAGGTGGCTGAAACAGCCCAAAAATACGACTGGCAAATGCGAGGCTACGCCCTGTTACTCAGTCAGCTGTTCCCACAGCAAAAAGTCTTTCCCGTAATGTTGTACTTTGTTCATCCGGCCCGGCTTTACCAAATCGTTTACTCGAGGGATGAAATTGCTGTCATTAAAAGGGAGTTTGAAAATTTAATTGAGAAAATTAAGCGAACGTATCCTGTCGCGCCATAAGACATTCGTATCCGCAGGTTTCTGGCCTGCGCTTTTTGTAATTGAGGGAATTTTAAGTTTTGAAAAATCGGGGATTCTTCAAACCTTTCGACTTAGGGATTCCCGCCTTCCAGGCTGTTGCATGGAAGGGAGATGCTGGCCATGTAATGCTGCATATTCAAACATAGATTCATTCTTTTCGTTTTTGACCGTTGAGCGAAAATTAAGACAAAAAATGTCCCTATATGCCGCGAAAAT
>JAGHBR010000406.1 GCA_021160885.1 Caldisericaceae bacterium | reverse complement strand
CTATTAGATGGGGAATTAACGTGGACTTTTTACCATTTTAGGTGGGGAATTAACTTGGCCCGTGACATTATGTTGCAGTTAATGGTAATTATTCTCAAATTATTAAAATTAAATATGTGCTTTAAGAAAAGGTACCATTAGGATGAAATATGTGCACAATCCCTGGAAACGATTGAGTACCAGAACCATTTACCAAAATCCCTGGATCCGTTTGTGTGAAGATCAGGTGATTACGCCGAGCGGCAGGCGAGGCATTTATGGTGTAGTGGAGACCTACCCTGCCATCGGAATCGTGCCCATTACCAACGATGGGTTTACCTATTTAATCGGGCAATATCGTTACACGCTGAATATTTACAGCTGGGAGATTCCCGAAGGCGGCGGCAAGGCTGACGAATCGATTTTTGAAGGTGCCAAACGGGAACTGTTGGAAGAAACGGGACTGAGCGCTTCCAAATGGGCTTACCTGGGCAGTGCGTACACCTCAAATTCATTTACCAATGAAGTAGCCTACCTTTACCTGTGCTGGCAGCTAAGTCAGGGAACGACCAATCCCGATCACACTGAGGAATTGGAGCTTAAAAAAGTGCCATTTAATGAAGCCTGGCAGATGGTGGAAAACGGCATTATTAAAGATGCCATGTCGATTATTGGTTTGCTAAAAGCCAGAGAGGCTTTAATAAATTGGGGCTGGTTGTAAGTTTATTTTGGTTTTCCCCGTAAAAAAACGCTTAGAAATCGCAATCCCGGTACATTTTCAAAAATAATAGTCATGGTTGCTAGAATGGGTACGGCCAGTATCATACCAGCCACGCCCCAGATGTAGCCCCAAAAAATTAAAAAGATAATCACCATCAATGGGCTTAAATTCAAAGTCCTGCCCATTAAACGTGGCTCAATAATATTGCCCATGGTCGTCTGCAAGGCGGTTAAGGCCACCAACATCCAAAAAGCCTTGCCCAGGGAACCAAATTGAATCAGGCTGAAAAGAACGGGCAAAAGCGAGGCAATAGTCGATCCGATATTGGGAATAAAGTTAAACAGGAAAATCAAAAATCCCCAAAAAATGGCAAAATCTAATCCAAATAATAAAAAGATTAAAATACTGATGCCGCCGGTTAGAAAGCTGACAATGGTTTTGGCGCCCAGGTACCGTTGGATTTGAGTAGTAACGCTATTCAATATGGTGATGACTCTTTCAGCCTGAGCATGATCAAAGGCCAGCCTGATTTTGGTGTCAATATTTCTCTTGCCCATCAAAAAGTAAGCTAAAAAGATGATGACAATAACCGTTTTAAATAAAAAGGATAAAAAAGAGCCAACGCTGTTGAGTAAACCTTCGGCAATGTTTAGATTTTTAATGGCTGAAATCCAGTCAATCTGTTTCCAGGTGGAACGGTCCAGATAAACCTGATATTTTGACTGTTCTAAAATATGGTTAAATTTCATCAGAAAATTATCAATGGATTGGATCATTCGTTCCTGATAGCGCGGGAATTGATCGACAAACATCTGCACATTGGCATACACCAGCAGACCGAGCAGGTACAAAAGAATAAAAGAAAGAATCAATGTAATGATAACCGCTAAAAACATTGGTACTTTATGGCGTGTAAAAAATTGTAAAATCGGATCTAAAATAAAGCCCAAAAACAGTGCAATTAAAAAAGGCAGAATGATGGAGCGCCCGATATAAAGCACCCAGACAATCAGAAAAACAACTATCAGGCTTAAGGCAACATTGACAAATTTAATACTGAAATCAGTTTGTTTCTGATCTGACATAAAACCTCGTTTAGTAACTAATAAACTTTCGTAACGCTTTTTAAATTTTCAAGTATTTCTTTAACAATAAATTGTCCGCGGTCTTTGGCGTAAAATTTTCTGATTTTTTTTAATAACCTCGCTCTTTTCGATTTTACCCTGTTCACTCAGTGAACGATGCTTTTTAAAAATGTTTTGGGCTGCTTTAGGACGCGGCCCAAGATTAAATTGGTAATTGCCCTGTTCATCCATTACAATCACAATGGGAATGGCTTTACCTCCATTGGTTAAAAAACATGTTCATAAGTTCATCATTCTGATCTCTTAAAGCTATACGAATTCCTGCTGATTTGTTTTCAAAAAATTTCTGCAAAGCCGGAACAATTGCCGTTGAGTCTCCACACCAGGGTTCGGTGATAATTAAGATTTTTAAAGGAGGCAAATCCCCTCCGTGAACCTCATGAGAAAGTGCTCTGCGATAATGATACTGGTATAAAGTCGCTTGTTCTTTTAAAAGAGGCAAATATTCATCTATGGTTAATGCCTGATTAAAATAGTTCAGCAAATTCATTCAACTCCCAATCCAAACCGTTTTAATATTTACAAATTCTCGAATGCCGTGGTAAGAAAGTTCTCTGCCGTAACCTGATTTTTTAATGCCTCCAAAAGGCAGTCTGGGATCGGATTTAACTAAGCCATTAATAAAAACCGATCCTGAGCGGATTTCTCGTGCTAGGACTTTGGCTTTTTCAATATCTTGCGTCCACAGACTGGCTCCCAGGCCAAAGCGCGAGTCATTAGCCACAGCAAGAGCTTCATCTTCATCTTGCACTGGAATAATAGCGGCTACCGGGCCAAAGGTTTCTTCTTCGTAAACCGGCATTCCTTTTTTAACATTGGTAAAGACCGTAGGCTCGTAAAAATTCCCATTGCCTGAAATTTGCTTTCCGCCGAGCAACAATTTTGCGCCTTTTTCAATCGATTTTTTTACCTGGAGGTCTAATTCTTTCACTAAATCGGGTCGGGCCAGCGGACCAACATCAACGTTCTTATCCTCAGGATTTCCAAGTCTCAAGGCGCTCATTTTTTCAACCATTGTGGTTTCAAAAGTTTTTAGGACTGAATCCACCACAATAAAGCGTTTGGCGGCAATGCAACTTTGACCGGTGTTAATCATTCTGGCCTGAACAGCCGTGGAAATTGCTTTGTCCAGATCCGCATCTTCAAGCACAATAAACGGATCAGAACCTCCTAATTCAAGTACCGTTTTTTTAATCTCTTTACCGGCTATCGAAGCCACTGCAGCGCCGGCAGGTTCGCTTCCGGTCAGTGTTACGGCCTGCACATGCACATCCTGAATCACATTCGGAATTAAATTTGGTTTAATTAGCAAGGTTCGAAACAGATTTTCAGGAAAGCCCGCTTCTTTAAATACATTTTCAATCGCCAATGCACAGCCCGGAACATTGGAAGCATGTTTTAACAAACCAGCGTTGCCTGCCATTAAAGCCGGCGCGGCAAATCGGAATACCTGCCAAAAAGGGAAATTCCATGGCATAATGGCAAGTACAATTCCTAAAGGCTCATAAGCAATGTAGCTTTGTTTAGCATCGGTTTCAACATATTCTTTGGCTAAAAATTTTTCAGCATTTTCTGCGTAATAGTCACATACCCAGGCGCATTTTTCAACTTCAGCTCTGGATTCGCGAATGACTTTTCCCATTTCTCTGGTAATCAGCAGGGCAAATTCTTCTTTTTTCTGTCTTAAAATATTAGCCGCTTTTTTCATCAGTGAGGCGCGCTGTACAAACGAAACCTGACGCCAGGAATGGAATTCTTCCTGAACCTGATTAATAATCTGTTTGACTTCTTGCAGACTATGTTCAGGATATTCTTTTAAAATTTCATTGGTTGCCGGATTAATTGCTTTCATTGTGCAAACCTCCACTTTAAATAAGGTGGAAAAGCTTTAAGCTATCGTAAAGCAGATAGCCCGAAATCAGAAACAGAAAGATCGCCAACCCGTGTACCAGATAATTAAAAAACTGGGTTGGTATTTTTTCTTTGTGCCGTTTTAAGAAACCTGTTAGTAGATAGAACCATATCACTGTACCAAATGCAACGGACAATGCATAATCAAGACTATTGATAATTTGCATAAAAGTATTGGGTTCAGGAGGATGTTTTGTTTGTTCCATTTTTTCAACAAGATCTTCAGGTTCACCTGCTTTAAAAACAGCCTGATCGCGAATTTCTTCTACATTGTTCAAAAAAACGTATTCCATCCCCCCAACATTAATACCATTTGCCGCTACAAAAGAAAGAATGACAAAAGATGAAATCATCCAGCCAAAAATAATGGTGGGATTCAAAAAATTGACAAAAAAACCGGTAAACAAGCCATGATGATGACGAATGTTCTTGATAAGTTTGGTTTTTACAACTTCATCTTCCCCATTACCATTGGTAAGTTTAATATGATATCGCAACAGTTTAATGGCCTGAATAAAGATAAAAACGGCGCCTATTAAAAGAATGTAGCTGATAATCCATTCATGTCTAGTTAGTAATTTGGTAAATCCAAAAACAAGGATAAAGATGTAAATAAAATCGGCAATGGCGCCGCCAAGGGCAATGTAAAGCGCGCGCTTACGGTGATCATGCAAGGTGTTGGAGACAACCAGAATGCTGATAGGCCCCGCCACCGGCATGGAAAAGACAAACCCCACCACAAAACCAATTATCATCAAAGCAATTAAAGTTTCAATCATAGATTAAACCCGCCTTTAATAGAATACTTCCTTTGAAAACAATATGCTTAAGCTTATTTAATTTTAAGTTTTGAATTTTGAATTAAGATATTTTAGCGCAATAATTACCTTTTAAATTGTTTTAATTTTTTATGCTGTTAAGATAATGGAATCTAACAGCACAATCGCCGTGCATTGGTT
>JAGHBR010000093.1 GCA_021160885.1 Caldisericaceae bacterium | reverse complement strand
TTTCCGTTTGCTGGATGACAAACTTTCCGAAATGGCGTTGGATTTTCAACAGCAACTGGGCAAGCTGGCTAAGCGGGTCGAAATGCAAACCATCACCAGTCCCGTCGCTAATTATTTAGAGGTCAAAATCACGACAACTTCAAAAAAGCCGGATTTCGCAGCCCTCCGCCAGCAGACCATGGCTTTTTTACAAAAGGCGGATTTTTCTTCCTCTGAGGCAGAGATGATGGCCAGCGCTAATCAAATCAAAACCTTTTTTCTGAAAAACCTGGAAAAGCCGCACATGTTTGGCATTTACAACGCATATCTGATTGCCACAATCGGCTTTGATGAAATGCTGGATTCTTTCGAAAAAGAACACGTGCTACATGCGGCCCGGCAATTGAATGCTTTTAAGGTCACAGAACAACCTTTTATGGTGCTGCAATTACCCAAACAAAAAAGCAATAGGCAGCAACAGCTTCAGACAGAAGTCAAACTTTTTGAGGGGCAAGCCGGTCGACCTACGCTGATTGTCAAACGCAATCCTGCCTCGCAGTTAGTGGCTATTCATTTTCTGATTAAGCACAAAGCTTACTGGCAATCGAAATTTGGTAAAAAAGCAGCACAGATTTTACACGATTGTTTCGGGCAGCGTTTGAAATCTGAAGAAAATCAGGCCATGGCGCAAAAGTTTGGTCTATCTGTTACGGTGAATGACAATCCGTACATTCCGATGGACGACATTTACCTGCACCCCGATTTCGGTTACATTCGGATTGAAGGCTTGAATACCGACCTGAACGGTTTAATCGACTTTTTAAGCAGGCAAATGAAAGATTTTGTGCCAAATCAGGCAGAGTTCCAAAAAGCCCGGGCTAAATTGGGCGCTATGAGCGGGATGGGCATGATGGGTGATCCGGCTAAAAAACTTTTTGACCGGCTTTACAAAGAACAGGTTTATGAGCCCAGTCCTTATCCTGAAGGAGCGGAGGAGCTGACGTACGAGGCGTTGCTAAATTTTGCCAAAAATTATTTTCAACCGGCCAACATGATTGTTTCGGTCGTTTCGTCAGCGAAACCGGAGGCTGTGCGACAGGCTTTTGCCGGATTTGCCGGCGCGCCTGTGGATCAGGAACCGGAAGTGTACAGCCAAAAAATTAAACTGCACAATCAGCCGGTAAAAATTGAACAGGCCGGGCATGGCAAACGGGCCTATCTGTTCTGGGGTTTTGCTAAAGCCATTGAACCTGGCGACGCCGTGGCCTTAAAAGCGCTCTCCTTATTGCTGGGCGATAAAATTGTCTTTCTGATTCGCGAAAAGCAGGGCATGGCCTACCACATGCGAGCCGGCATCAAAGTGCAGCCCGACCGCGCGTTGTTCTACATTTCGCAAGGCACGCGTCCTGAAAATGTGGAAACCCTGCTCAAACAGTACCCAACCTTTTTCACGCCGCAGGTGGTCAATGAATTTAAGGAAGCAGATATGGGAAAATCGGTCAACATGTATTTAGGGCGCATGATGTTCCGTCGTCTGTCCAGCATTAACCAGGCCTACTATTTGGGGCACTCTTACTATTTTTACCAGGACATCCATTACGATCAGAAATTTCTGGATGCCTTAAAGAAAGTAACGCTTGAAGATGTGCGTCGTGTAGCAGGTAAGTATTTGCAGGTTGAAAATCCGGTAGAGATTGTGGTGAAATGAGCTTCTTCAAAGTATTAAAAACTAAATAATCCTTAGGGAAGCAAGAAGCGGGACTTATTTGAATTGGAAAACGCTTTTTGTCCTTTACTGGTTTATGGTTTTAATCCGGAGTGTAAACACAATTTTTAGGAACCATTACTTTAAAATTGTTTTAGAATGCACTTACGGCCTATAGAACAAAAAACGGGACTGAAACTTAAAGAAATGAGACCTTTGAAAAAATCAGGGAGTCTCAAAACCTGTCATTCCGCACTTGAGACGGAAGCTAATGTTTGCAATAATTTAGGGATTCCCGCTTCCGCGGGAATGACATTCTAAATGACTTTTTCAAAGGTTTCAGAAAAGACATTATTTTGTGTAAATCGTAGGGATTTATCTAAAAAAATAAACTTGCTTAATCAAGCAACAAAAAGGATGTACCATGAAAAAGCTTAAGTTCGTCGTTTTACTGATTGGCCTGTTGAATTTAACACTGGCTGCCAATACCACCATTCATCATGGGATCCGGGCTGAGGTGTTTCCGGACAAACATGCTATTTCTGTTGTTGACACATTAACCCTGCCCTGGCAAGTTGTGCCACCGACCATTAAGTTTAATCTGCATTCCGGGCTGGTGGTAAACAGTTTAACGCCTGGCGTTGAGGTTAAACTGCTTAAAACCAACCTTTCTGGCAAGGACACGGGCATGGATGTGGAAGCGCCGGAGGTGCTGGAACGCGTTAAACAAAATCGTTACAGGTTGCTGGGCAAAGGTGGCGCCAAATTGCCACAAAAAATCGTTCTGAAGTTCGAAGGCCAAATTTACCATCCCATTCAGGCCCTGACTGAAGAGTACGCACGGGGCTTTAGCACCACGCCGGGCATCATTGACACGCAGGGTGTTTACCTGGCTGGCTCCAGCATCTGGCTGCCGCAGTTTGGCGACAGTCTGGTTACCTTTTCCTTAACGGTTAAATTACCTGCCGGTTGGGATGCCGTCAGCCAGGGCCGGCGTACATTGCACCAGAAGACACTGGTGCGCTGGCAGTGTGACAAACCAATGGAAGAAGTGTTCCTGATTGCCGCGAAGTTTTTTGAGTCTAGTCAGCAGGTCGGTAAGGTTAAGGTCATGGCCTTTTTACGCTCGCCGGATGAAGGGCTGGCCGCTAAATACTTAGGCGTCACCGGCCAGTATCTGGAAATGTACCGTAAGTTGATCGGTCCATACCCCTACTGGAAGTTTGCTCTGATTGAAAATTTCTGGGAAACGGGTTACGGCATGCCTTCCTTTACGCTGCTTGGGCCGCAGGTCATTCGTTTTCCGTTCATTTTACATTCTTCCTACCCACACGAGCTATTGCACAACTGGTGGGGCAACAGTGTGTATGTGGATTTCAAAAAGGGCAACTGGTGCGAAGGATTAACCGCTTACCTGGCTGACCATCTGATTCAAGAACAACGCGGGCAAGGCGATGCCTACCGGCGGGCTACCTTGCAAAAATTTACCGATTACGTCAATGAACAAAACGATTTTCCTCTGGCAAGATTTTTGTCACGGCACGATGCAGCCTCTGAAGCAGTGGGCTATGGTAAATGCCTGATGATGTGGGAAATGCTGCGTAACGACTTAGGCGATCAACTGTTCGTCAAAGGCCTGCAGGATTTTTACCGAAACAATCGCTTTAAACGGGCCAGTTTTGATGATTTGCGCAAGAGTTTTGAAAAAGTCAGCAGTAAATCTTTAAAAGACTTCTTTAACCAGTGGGTTCAGCGCACCGGCGCCCCGGAATTGATTTTACGACAGGCAGAAGTAAATCAAAAAGGCAAGCAATTTTTGCTAAATTTAACATTAGAACAGGTGCAGCCGGAAGCGCCATTTCAGTTAAAGGTACCGGTAGCCATTTACTTTGCAGATGAGGTGCAAATGAAAATGGTTGCGCTTAGCGGACGTTCGCAAGCCGTTAGTTTCACCTTTCAAAAACGACCGCTTAAAGTGTCGGTTGATCCGCAGTTTCAGGTGTTTCGCCGTTTGCATTTCAGCGAAATTCCGCCGGCCCTTTCAAAGATTTTTGGCGCACAAAAGGTGTTGATCATTTTACCGGATGGACTGCCTGAAGATGACCCGTATCGGCAACTGGCGCAAATCTGGGCAAAAAGTAAAAGCAAACAGGTGCAGATCAAAACAGCATCGCAGATTACTGAACTGCCTGCCGATCGGGCTATCTGGATTTTTGGTGAAAACAATCCTTTTAAAAAGAAATAGAAAGC
>JAGHBR010000344.1 GCA_021160885.1 Caldisericaceae bacterium | reverse complement strand
AGGTAATCATCATGCCGTTTTGAGAAGCTGAGGCTGAAGTTGACCATAATGTATTAAAAGACTCGGGAACGCGGGCTAAAATCTCTTCAACGCTGCCAATTTCAATAACGCCCATGATGGTTACTAAAAACAAGCCAAACCATATTAAGAAGAACTGAATGATTTCGGTAAAAATAGCGGACATAAGACCACTTAAACTAACATAAATGGCCACAGTCAAGGCCGAAGCCCACATGCTGGCATCCCAGCTCCAGCCCAAAAAGGTGTGCAGTACCAGGGCCATGGCATAAAGATTAATCCCGGAAACCAGTAAGGTCATAATAGCAAAAGAAATGGCATTTAAGACACGTGTTTTTTCATCAAAGCGCAGCTTTAAATAGCCTGGGACTGAAGTGATTCGGCTGCTGTAGTAAAAGGGCATCATGTAAATTCCTAAAAACAACATGGCCGGAATGGCGCCAATCCAGTAAAAATGTGCCACAAACATGCCGTATTTAAAGGTATTGCCAGTCATACCCATTAATTCCAGTGCGCCTAAATTTGCCGAAAGAAAGGCTAATCCGGCTACCCATGAATTATTTTTACGACCAGCTAAAAAGAAATCTTCTTGTGTTTTGGTAAAACGTTTAAGATACAGGCCAATTCCCAAAACGAAGGCAAAGTAGATGGCAATAATAATCCAATCTACAAAAGTCAGACCAATAGCACTCATGATGAAATATTACCTCCTGTTAAAAAATTTTGCAATAAAATAAAATATTTTTTTAAAAAATGCAAACGTTTGCAGTCTTTTCTTCTTTTTTTGCCTAATCAATTAAGCGGAATGTGGCCGTCTGATCGCCAACCGTTATTTTAAAATCTCCAGGTTCTACAATCCATTCATTTGCTCTATTGACAAAAGATAAATCTTGGATCGTTAAGTTAAAAGTGACTGTTTTCATCTCACCAGGTTTTAATTCAATTTTTTCAAACCGTTTTAGTTGTTTAACCGGCGGAGTTACCGACCTGTACAGATCGCTTAAATACAACAAAACACTCTCTTTTCCTGTACGTTTGCCGGTATTTTTTACTTCAACGCTTATCTTAATATTTTCACCTTTTTTAAATTCCTTTTTATTAATTTTCAGATTTTGATATTTAAAAGTCGTGTAACTCAAACCATAACCAAAAGGCCATTGAGGATTAAAATGATTACCATCATAATCTTCCAGATAAGTGTGATCATAACAGACCAGATCATTAACGTATCGGGGATAAGTAAAAGGCAATTTGCCGGAAGGATTCAGTTCGCCAAAAATAGCTTCGGCAATGGCACGGGAACCATAAGGCCCGGGCAGATAGGCCATTAAAATGCCTTTAACCTTTTTAACGATTGAATTTATGATGCGCGGCCTGCCTTCTACAAGAACCAAAATGATGGGTTTTCCGGTTTTACTCAACTCATTAATTAAATCAGTCTGAGCTTTTGGTAAATTCAAATCGTTAATATTTCCCGGTGTCTCACAATAGGTGGCTTCACCCAGACAGGCAATTATCACATCAGTATTCTCTGCTGCCTTCACCACTTTTTTCACATTGAGTAATTGGTCAATGCTGCTACCCGATTCATAGCGGACATTTTGCTTACCAGCCAGCTTTTGTATTTCATTCAGGATGGTTGTGTAATGTTTTGGATAGTAGCGCTCATCACTACCCTGCCAGGTGTAGGTCCATCCGCCATTCAGGTATGAAATTGAATTAGCCGTTGGCCCGGTAACAAGAATTTTTGTGTTTTTCTTGAGCGGCAAAATTTGATTTTCATTTTTCAACAGAGTAATGGCTTCTCGCGCGGCTTGCAAACTTACCTGGGCATGTTCAGATTTACCCACAAGTTCTTTGCGCTTTGGATCCGGAAAAGGTTTGTCGAATAAACCAAGCGCAAATTTAACGCGCAAAATATTAGCCACGGATTGATCAATTCTGCTTTCCGGAATTTGACCTTCCTTAACCAGTTCCTCAAGATACTCGGCAAAGGTGTATTTAAATGGTACCATGCTCATATCAAGCCCGGCAAGAACAGCCATTTTCACGGCTTCCTTTTCAGATGCAGCCACATGATCCCGCACATGCAGGTTAATAACGTCCCGCCAGTCACTAACAATCAGACCTTTAAAGCCCCATTCTTTTCTAAGTATCTCCGACAGTAAAAAATGACTGGCATGAGCTGGCACGCCATTAACCGAGCTTGAGTTGACCATAGCAGTGTAAACCCCGGCATCCACGGCTTCTTTAAAAGGCACTAAAAAAAGCTCTCTAAGATAGTTCTCTGGAATCCATGCAGGCGTGCGATCTTTGCCGGAAAGAGGCACGCTGTAACCGGCATAGTGTTTCATGCAGGCGGCCACACGATCTGGTTGGGAGATATCACCATCTTCGCCCTGCAGTCCAAGAATGTATTCTCTGCCCATTTCTTTTGTTAAATAGACATCTTCACCATAAGTCTCCCAAAAACGGGACCATAACGGTTGTCTTCCCAGACCTAAAACCGGATTAAAATTCCAGGGAATACCCACAGCCCGCGTTTCGATGGCTGTAATATAACCCTCTTTGCGAACCAATTTCCGGTTAAAAGTAGCAGCCATGGCAATGCTTTGAGGGAAGAGCGTCGCTTCGGCAATGTAGTTGGAACCATGTATGGCATCGATGCCATACAAAACTGGGATGCCAAGTCGTGTTTCCTCAGTAGCCACCCTTTGTATTGTAGTGATGATATCAATCCAGTTTTCAGCTGAATTAGCCGCGTTGTTGGTATTCAAAATGGAACCTACACCATATTTAACAACCGCAATTCGCAGTGAATCCATTTTTAGTTTTGTAAGAGGAATGCCCTCTTCATGATCATGGGCCACAATCTCAAGCGTAACCTGAGTCATTTGACCAATTTTTTCTTTGAGTGTCATACGCTTGAGTAAGTCTGCGATTTTTTGATCATATTTTTCAAAATCTGAAGCAATAAGCAGATTACTGGAAACAAGTATCAAAATGAGTGTTAGTTTAAAAAACATTTTCATCGAATTTGTTCTCCTTAATTCGTTTTAGCCAATTCCATTTTTCTACCATAATCCAGCATATTGTGTGTGGTAAGTTGAGGAAATGAAGGCACAACTACAGGAAAGGCCTGATTCGGTTGAATAGCAAATAAATCAATGCGCGTTAATTGAATTTTTTCAAAGGCATCGGTGTTAATTTCAATCTGCTGTTGGTATTTCTCTCTAAGCTGAGCAACATAGGGATCAAGCACTTCTTTTATTATTTCCAGTCCTTTTTTACCTTTCAAGTCTTGTTGATCCAGATATTTTTTCTTCTGGTAAAGGGCCAGTAGATTATCTTTCCACATGTTCACATTTCGCTGAACTTCCGGACGCTTGTCATAACCACGTTCATAAGCGACCTGCGTTAAATAATAATCGCGAATCATATCTGCAACGGCCTGACGAAAATGACGCGCGAACTGGTTTTTGGGGAATTTTTTTCTGCGAAAGACCAGCGGATGACGCTGCAAATGATTCATAAATTGTTCTACGGTCCAGATCTGTCCCTCGATGGTAAAAAAGGTCTCTTTAGCTATGGCAGCCAATTGCTCCAGGCTGTTTTCACGCACCATCATGTCGTTATCTTTATTCCAGAATTTTTTATTGAACATTTCCTTCTTCTCTTTTTCCGTCTTAAAATATTCCGGCCCTAAAATGTTTACCATCTTTTCGAATATTTTAGGCTTAAAACGTAACTGCTTGTCCCCCATTATCTTCCCAATGAATTTTTCATAATTGGCTAACGCTTTCCGCTCGGTTAGCTTATCCTTTACCAATTTTAAGCGATTTGCCTGTTGCTCATCGCTCATTGCTACAAAAGTTTTCCAGCCATTAACATGTAAAATAACGTAGCTGTCCGGAGCCACTTGCAACGGACCAATTAATTGCCCTTTTTTAATGGATTTATCATACAGTGTTTTGTTTATGATATCTGGTTCAGGTGAGTCAAAGCGAATTTCTCGTTGCGGGACTTTGTCTTTTCCGGTTAAATCTTTTGCCATCTGTTCAAAGGAAACCTTACCTGCGCTGAGTTGTCGGTAAATTTCGCCAGCCACTTCTTTGTTTGGGCAATTCAAATAAGCCACATTGTACAGCCGGCCCGCTACTTTGTACAGTCGATTAACTTCTGAGGTATCTAATTTTACTGGTTTTTCTGCTACTTCATAGAACAGAATCTGACGCATGGCCTGTTCTTTGCGTCCCAGCAGATATTGTTGAAATTCATGATTGCGTGTTAATTCATTATCTTCTCCGGCTTCCAGGGCCAGTAATTTCTCGGCAATTAAAGAGTTTAAAACAATTTTTCGATGGATGTAATTGTCTCCACGACAATAGGCCGGACGAATTGTGTATTCGGCCCGCCTGATAAATTCATTGACGGAAATAGTTTTATCGGCCACACGTGCCAGCATGGTTTCTTTGGTCGTTGTTCCCGTTTCTTTTTTACAAGAAATAAAAAGCAGGCTGCCGAATAGCAGCAGCCCAAAGATTGTTGTCAAAGTTTTAGGCATTTTACTCCTCATTTAAAACATTATTCCAATAGAATAACTATGCACATTACCTAAAATGCCTACATCTCTGAATGCGTAGTCAACTTTTAAGCCAATATTGTTCATCAGGTATTTTACCATGCCCAGGCCAAGGGTTAAGCCATACTGGGATTCATCCATGAACAGGCCCTTATAGCCTGCCCGTACAAAAAACTCGCCCGTTGTCGGGATTTTAAAAGCGTACTGGCCACCTAAGTTAACCGATTCTGAATTATTATTGGGATGCAAGGCATCCACTTCTAATGTTAAAATATGGTGTTGAGTTTTAATGACTTCCAGAGACGTACCAATTCTAAAAATCAGCGGTAATTCCCAGTACGAAAGGCGATACTGTCCCGGCACGTCACTGTAGTTTCCGTTTTCATCGGGTAAGGGGTCGATGGGATAAACCAGGTCTAAACCATCATAACGCATTCTGGAACCGTAGTTAGAAATACTCATGGCCACGCGCAATCCATCGCTGCGTTTGCCGGTGGTAGAAAAGAAATGGGTTTGTACAACAACGCCCAGATCCAACGCCAGCGCACTGGCAGAAACATGCCAGATTTTGGAGGCAATAAATTTACCGGTAGCTCCAAAAGAGAACCAGTTCGTCAACTGGCGGGCGTAGGTAATGCCAAAAGCATAATCATCCGCGCTGTAAGTTTCACCTGTTCCTTCCTGCGCATTAAGATTGGTAACATCGATGCGGCCATAACCGGCATGGATCAGATGCAGGCCCAGGGTACCGATTTGCGGGATAATGACGCTGGTTCCAACAAAAGCGGTGGAAATATCGGCAATCCATGGTTGAAAGACAAAGGCCGCTTCATGCTTTTTCAAAAAGGCCAGCGCTGCGGGATTCCAATAGATTGCCGAAACATCGTTCACAGAACTGACGCAGGCATCGCCCATGGCAATACCTGCCGTTCCATACCCGATTTCCAGAAAGTTGGCCGTAGTCGTCCCCACGCGGTAGGGTCTTTGTCCTAAGGCAATAACGACCATTATTAGAACGGTTATTGTTGTTTGAAGGATTCTTTTTTCCATTCTATTGCTCCATTTATCTTAATTACTTTAGCTAAATCATTTATTTAATAATGGCAAATTTGCCTATCTTTTCATCGCCTGTTTTGAGCGATTTTACATGATAGATGTACATGCCGGCTGCCACATCAAGACCTTCGCGAGATTTTAAATCCCAGTGCACAATGCCATTGCTCGGTTCATTTTCAACATCGATCTGGTCAACCAACACCCCACTTACGGTAAAAATCTTGATGGTACATTGGGCCGGAACATGCGTGAACATAATTCGCCGTCTTTGATTCAAAAACGGATTGGCTACTGCCGGCTCCATGGCATTGGTAGCAATGTACGGATTGGGCACCACTTTAATATCATCCATGGTAGATTTTAATACCTGTTCGTCTAATTCACCTTCGGGCTGAACAGTAAACATGACGGAATCATCTTTCCAGAAAGGCCTTTTGTGGTAAACCCGGTAAACATCATCCGGCTTGGGCAAATCGGCGCTATCAGTGGTTGCGAATTCAAAGGAGAAAGCGGTTGCCGCCCAATTGCCGCGTTCATTTAAATCACCAACCAAAATGCGGTCTTCAATGTCAAAGGTACGATTACTGTTGCGATCTTCAACAACCATATCCATAACACGGTACTGCCCTGCCGAATCCATGAAAGATTTATTCAATACGTAAAAATTGAAATTCTGTTTAAAAATTAGTTTAGTTCTGTTAATTCGATTGTTTTGCTCATCTCGTATATGCTGGCTTCTCGCCTTGCTTACATAAGCAGAGTCATTATCGGTAAACACAATTTCATAATCCCAGGGCATATACAGGTGTTCTGTTGGAGCGGGATTAATGATTAAAGGCGCATCACCATTTAACCAGCCGGAGTTGAGCGCATCGTACTGAGCCAGTTCAACTTCCTGGTTAATGTTCAGACGCATGCCGTCAAAAATATCAGTGGAGATGGTTTTCCCTGTTCTTAACGTCCAGTAGTCGAGCGTATCATGGTAAACCAAATTGCTGTAAGCAAAATGGTCTGGATTTTCTTCATAAACCAATTTATTGCCTTCGGTTACATCAAAGATCTGTAACCCGGCGGTAGAATAGCGGATAGCATAATCGTAATAAGGTGCCACGGCCAGGGTGTCAATCAAAAACTTCACTTTGTAGGTATGACCAATTTTCAGACTGTTGCGAGCCAGAATTTCCGGTTTTACAGTTCCGGTGCCTAATGTGGTTTGGTCATCGGCCTGATCAATGGAAGGAGGTACATAGCCTGCCGCTTCCTGGCGAGGCGTCACTACCGCAACGTTTGGCCCAATGGCCAGCGATCCGTCTTCCAGACGACGAATCTCTTCCGATTCATCCAGTTCAATTACAATATTGTTCTCAGATGGGGCAATGCCAGGACCGATATGCGGCGCACCGTAATCGTAAGCCACAATGGCGTAGTAATAGGTGCGGCCATTTTGCACATTTTCATCCACAAAGTGGTGAACGATTCCCGAATCATAGCCTAAATTGTACTCAATACCATTAATGGCGCCGTAATTGGCAAAGCCGCGAATACCATCCTTGAGGTCACATTGAAAAATAGGTTTTAAATAGATTGGATTACCGAATCCATCGGTAATTACCTGAGGATCAGACATTTTTTTATCTGTAGCCCGAAACAATTTGTAGCCTTCAAAATCATTGATGTTGCCTAAAAACGGGTCACGCGTTTTTTGATCGGCTACATCATCCCATGTTAAAATGACTTTGCCATCCATTGGCGTGGCGGTTAAAGTCGGCATCTTGGGAGGCTGAGCAAAGCGGTAGTCTTTTTCGTAAATTACCTGTACAATACGTTTTACTTCATAAAGCGCCGGCGCAGAGTGCTCTTCTGAATTCAAGCCTTCCAATGCGTCATAAGAATGTAATTCAGACATTGAAATACGTTCTTCTCTTCCCTGATAAAGCGGAAATGGACCGGAAGCAAATGTTTCGATCAGGTTGGAAATATTGCCCAGGTACTCAACCAGGCTGTCCTGACCAATAAGTTCCCACATGGATTCATCATTCCGGAACCAGCGCCGGTAAGGTGGGTTGTGTTGCGGAACCGGAAACATGTAGAATGAAGTCAAACCAACCATATCCGATTCACTTACGTCTGTCGCATTGTAGTTCGGTTCGCAACCAACGCCCTGTTTGTAATCGGGCATGTGGTTACATTCGCCTTCGTCAGGTCCGGTGTAGTTCAATTCCTGCGGTCCAACGCCATCCAATCCGACATCGTCACCGGCATATTCATTGGGTTGGTAAATACCGTCGCCATTCAGGTCATTGCCGTCTTCCCAGTCCTGATCTTCATCGCTTGACCAGTGCGGGCGTAAGTCTTCTTCTTTTAAACGGTAAAAATCGAGGAAATTTTGCAAATTATCTATGCCATCGGTTGGTCCGACAAAATCGCCTGCTGTTGGATTGTCCCGTTTTTCATCAATCAGGCCGTCTTCATCATTATCTTCACCATCATAAGGAATGCCTGGTGATTCCAGGTAGGCAAAGCCCATGGTTCCAGTAGGCAAGCCTGCTTCGCCCTTGCCGTCTTTATCCCATGAATAGGCCATGTCAATTTTAGTGTCAAAAAAGCCTAACTCATCATCGGATTCCCCACCGATTCCGTTGTCTACCCAGTAACCAAACGCCACTTCAGGCAAGGTGTATTCTGAAATGTTGGCAATATTGTATTCCCAGAAAATAGCATCACGAGCCTGGGGATTGTTCCATTGAAAGCCGCGTTGTTCTACCCTTAGGCCCAGTCCCCCCCAGGGTTCTCCTTTTTGAATGGTTACTTCGGGTCGAATATCGCCAATCCGAATATCCTGAATGATATTGCCACTGGCGTCATATTTTCTGCGTGGGTAATATTTTACTTTATCATCTGGCCCCAAATATTCCAGATCCTGGGCATCGTTGTCCACAAAATAGGTTTCCAGGTCAGCGTAAATGACGCCGCGCCCAAAACGGCCATTCCACTCGCCAGGCCATTTCAGTGAACGTCCGGTGGATGGCCAACCAGCTGGCGGCCAGCTTTCCAGTCGGTTACTCATGGCCGGGTAATCGCTTAATTCGTTGAAATAGCCATAAACCGGATAAAAGCCCCATTCTACCGTACCGGTCGGATTGCGATCCATCTCCTCGCGATAACTGGTTTGCAGGTAATAAAGAACATCTAAATCGGGATTGTTCTTAATTTCATCGAAATCGGTAACCGGGATGGAATCGTTTTTAATATACACTTTGGCACCAACCAAAAGAGCAATTCCATCCAGCATGCGCACGCCATCGTAAGTATTGGGCCAGCGTGACCATTGAGAGCCGCGATAGCTTGGCGTCCATTTGGCTAATTCGGTTGTGTTCTGAAAATAGAGCAAAATCCGGTTGCCTGTCATGTAGCCTTCACGTTCGGCTTCAATATCGCCTGCCGGATCGTCCGGGCCCTCGTAAGGTTTGCCCTGAGCCCAAATGTGCGTATT
>JAGHBR010000187.1 GCA_021160885.1 Caldisericaceae bacterium | reverse complement strand
GGTAAATTTTAAAGGTAATTGAATTATTCGAGGTCTCAGGTTAAATTCCCTGAGATTCGTTTCAATGATTAAGACTAACCAAAATAAAGAAAAGATTAAATATGGCTTTTTTAGATTTAATTAAGAAACCTACGTTGCTGCTGGACCAACAAAAGTGTTTAACAAATATCAACCGAATGACTGCCAAAGCAGCCCGGCATGGGCTTTTATTTCGACCACATTTTAAAACCCATCAGTCGCGTGGCATCGGCAGCTGGTTTTGGGAACAGGGCGTTCGTCAAATTACCGTTTCTTCACTGCAAATGGCAAAGTATTTTGCTGAAGCCGGTTGGCAGGATATTACCGTAGCCTTTCCGGTCAATTTAAGGGAGATGGACCTCATCAATGAATTAGCTGCCCAGATTACGCTTAACGTATTGGTGGAAGACCGTGAGGTGATTCAGATTTTAGGTAGATCATTAAAGCATTCGGTTGGGGCTTTTATTAAAATAGATACAGGCTATCACCGAACCGGGATTCCGGTAGAGCAGGTAGCAGAAATCGATTCATTGGTAGATGAGTTAATAAATCAGGAGAGAGTCCGGTTCAAGGGATTTTTAACCCATGCCGGGCATACCTACCAGGCACATTCAAGAGAAGAGATTTTGAACATCCATCGAACAAGTTCTGAAAAACTGAATCTGCTAAAGAAGCGTTATTTAAATCAATTTCCAGAAATAATTGTCTCAGTTGGCGATACGCCGTCTTGCAGCATTGCAGAAGATTTTTCTCTGGTGGATGAAATCAGGCCCGGGAATTTTGTTTTTTACGATGTGATGCAATGGAAGCTTGGTTCTTGTACGCTGGAGGACATAGCGGTGGCGCTGGCCTGTCCGGTGGTGGCAAAACACCCTGAACGTAAGGAGCTGGTGCTCTACGGAGGCGCAGTGCATTTGTCTAAAGAATTTGTGCATCTTCCGAATGGCCAGAAGTGTTACGGATTAATTGTTGAATTAACAGACCATGGCTGGCAAATTCTTGCTGAACTTAATCCATTGATCGCACTTTCACAGGAACATGGTATTGCCCGAGCGGAGGGGGATTTGTTCAATAAAACAAAGATTGGCGATTTGCTGGGCGTTCTTCCGGTACATTCTTGTTTGACTGCCAATTTGATGCAAGATTATTTCGACTTTTCTGGGAAATTTTACGACCATTTAAATGCTTCTCTTAGCAGGATTGTTTAAAAGATTGCAAATTTAAGCACTAATTTTACATTTTTGTGAGGATTGCTTAAATTAACTCCTTATTTTAGATTAAATTTTCTTTACAAGGGAGGTTTACCATGGATGTTTTAATCATGGTGCTGGTTTCCTTTTTGGGATATATTTTAATGTATCATCTGTATGGTAAGTATCTGGCCAGGGCAATTTTTAAATTGTCTAAAGATGCTGTAGTGCCTTCGCGGGAATTCGAAGATGGGGTTGATTACGTTCCGACCAAAAAAGAAATCATCTTTGGGCACCATTTTACTTCCATCGCCGGAACCGGGCCCATCGTTGGACCGTCCATCGCCATTATCTGGGGCTGGGCGCCGGCTTTAATCTGGGTGTTTTTAGGTTCCATCATTATGGGCGCCGTTCATGATTTTGGCTCGTTAGTCATCTCCTTACGCAACAAAGGCAAATCGATTTCTGAATTTACCGCGCGTTACATAAACAGTCGTACCCGCTTTTTCTTTTTCCTGATTGTCTTTTTAGCGCTATGGATTGTAATTGCAATCTTTGGGTTGGTGATTGCCCTTATTTTCAATATTTTCCCTTCGGCTGTGCTGCCGGTCTGGTTACAAATTCCGATCGCCATAGGGCTGGGTTACATCATTTACAAAAAGAACGGCAACATCATCCTTTGGTCGGTAATTGCCGTCTTAACGCTTTACGCTACGATGGTTTTAGGCAGTTATTTCCCTTTGCAGATGCCTGCTTTGTTTGGCATTCCGCCGACAGGAGTTTGGACTATTATTTTATTGCTTTACGCCTTCTGGGCTTCGGTTTTACCGGTGACCACATTGTTACAACCTCGTGATTTCATCAATGCCTACCAGTTATTGATTGCCATGTTGTTAATGACGGCAGGAATTCTTGCAGCAGGTTTAAGTGGTCGTTTAGAGTTGGTAGCTCCGGCCGTACAAATGCATCCTGCAGAAGCGCCTTCCATGTGGCCCTTTTTATTCATTACCATTGCCTGTGGCGCCATTAGTGGTTTTCATTCATTGGTCGCTTCCGGGACTTCATCTAAACAGGTCAAAAGTGAACCGGATGCCCTGTTTGTCGGTTATGGATCCATGCTTACCGAAGGGGCCCTGGCCACACTGGTAATTGCCGCAGTAGCAGGGGGCATTGGTTTGGGCTACAAAGCTGCCGATGGCAGCACTCTTTTTGGCGTGCAGGCCTGGAGCACGCATTACGCTTCCTGGACGGCCGCTGCTGGCTTAGGTTCTAAAATCGCTGCTTTTGTGACTGGTGCGGCGAACTTTTTAACCAGCTTAGGTATACCGCAGCAAATTGCAATTGTCATCATGGGCGTTTTTGTAGCCTCCTTTGCCGGAACCACATTAGACACGGCCACCCGCATTCAACGTTACATTATTAGTGAATTGGCCATGGATTTAAAAATGCCGGTTCTTAGCAAGCGCTATCCGGCTACGGCTTTTGCCGTTGTTACTGCTGGATTATTAGCTTTTGCTTCCGGCGCTGATGGAAAAGGCGCCTTAACCTTGTGGCCCATGTTTGGTGCGGTCAATCAAACGCTTGCAGCTCTGGCTTTAATTATTATTACACTATATTTGCGTACCAAAGGCGGAGTAAAATGGCTGGTTGCCGGATTGCCCGCACTTTTTATGGCAGTTATGACCTTGTGGGCCAGTTTGCTTAATCAGACAAATTTTATTTCGGCCAGGAATATTTTACTTTTAAGTGTAAATGGGATTATTATCTTGTTAGTACTGTGGATTTCAATCGAAGGTTTAGTTAAATTCTTTACCACCAATGGAAAGGAAGTTGAATTATAGTTAGAGTAAAGATATCTAAAATTTTGAAGAAGTGGTTTAAAAAACAGTATCAACTGTGGGGCGAGTTTTTCCGGTCCAGAGCCACCAGCAATCTGGAATGGGAGGTGGCTGAATTAGAAAATATTTTTACTTTGCTAACCACAGGATTTATAATCGGGTTGCCCTCTCCTCCCATTCCGGTAGCTCTTGATTTACTGCCGGAAATGGAAACTAACCTCATTTTGATGCTCCAGCGAATTGAAACTGCGCATGGCCCGCTTTCTCAATTATTTTCTTCTTTTGATGTAGGATAGGCATGGAATACTATTTCGTTTTAGGTAAAGGTGGCGTAGGTAAATCGACAATTTCTATTTTAAAAGCAATAGCCCTTTCTCAGCAAGGCAAAAAGGTCAGCTTAATTTCTCTGGACCATGCCCACAACTTGTTTGATATTCTTGGTCCAAACAAAGGTTCGCTGCCCAGGACTTTAAAGATTTTTGAGCCAGATATTGAAAAATTCATTAAACACTATTTACAGTCCAGCGAACAGCTTTTGCAAAAAAACTACCGTTACTTAACTGCTCTGAATTTGGAACATCATTTCAAAATATTAAAACAGGCGCCCGGTTTGGAAGAGTATGGTTTATTACTGGCCTTTCGACATTTTTGGGAAAATAGAGCCAGAAAGTCTGAGGTTCTCATTTTTGATATGCCGCCTACTGCTATTGCATTAAAATTTTTTAGTTTGCCCTTTGTCTCTCTGGTTTGGATTGAACAGCTGTTAAAAATAAGGACTGAAATTCTGCAAAAAAAAGAGATTATTTCAAAGATTAAATTTGGAAAGGCAGAGATTGAAACCGATGCCATTAAAAAGAATCTTGAACAACAGTTGATCTTTTACCAAACAATGGCTCAACTTTTAAAAAGCAAGCACCAGTGTAAAATAGTATTGGTTGCAAACCCGGATTCCGTTTCGTTGGCAGAGAGTAATAGAATCAAACAACGATTGTTTGATTTAGGTATTGAGATTGGAGAATTTTATCTTAACAAGTACCAAAAAAAAATGCCCGGGCTAAATGTAAGCAGAGTGTTTAAAGGGAATGTTAGGAAAATACCGCAGGCAGCAGGGGGCTTAGTTGGCGTGGAAGCATTGAGCCTATTTTTGAATGAATGTAGTGCAGAGCTTATTTAAAAACTTAAAGCTTTTTGCCTGGAAAACGATGATAGAAGAGTATGATATTTAATCCAAAAACAGGGAATGTTTTAAATGAAAAAGATAATTTTTTTCTTTTTACTTGTTTTTAATTATTTCAATTTATCAGCTTATAATGTAGATGT
>JAGHBR010000068.1 GCA_021160885.1 Caldisericaceae bacterium | reverse complement strand
GATCAGTTAAGCAAAAAATATGAACAGCCTATCACACGTCTTGACCAGATTCCAGACGAAGAGCTGGAACGACTGGCTCGATTCGGCATAAGCGGATTATGGTTAATTGGCATCTGGGAACGGAGTCGGGCATCACAACGGATTAAACAACGTACCGGTAATCCGGAAGCGCTGGCCTCGGCCTATTCCCTTTACGATTATGTGGTTGCCGAAGATTTAGGCGGCCAGCAGGCTCTGAAAAATTTGAAAGAGCGCGCCTGGCGCTATGGTATTCGTATGGCCACCGATATGGTGCCCAATCACACCGGCATTGATTCCAAATGGATTATTGAACATCCGGACTGGTTCATTCAACTACCGTATTCACCGTTTCCCAAATATTCTTTTAACGGGCCCGATCTGTGCGACCATCATGATGTGGGAATTTTTATTGAGGATGGCTACTGGGACAGAACCGACGCTGCTGTGGTTTTTAAACGGGTTCATTACCCCAGCGGGGATACGCGCTTTATTTACCACGGCAATGACGGTACCAGCATGCCATGGAACGATACGGCGCAGCTCAATTACCTTAATCCTGAAGTAAGAGAAGCTGTCATTCAAAAGATTTTGGAAATTGCCAGACAGTTTCCCATCATTCGTTTTGATGCTGCCATGACCCTTACCAAAAAGCACTTTCATCGATTGTGGTTTCCTGAACCGGGCAGCGGCGGCGACATCCCTTCACGGGCTCAATTTGGCATGACCAGTGCCGAATTTGATCAGCACATGCCAAATGAATTCTGGCGTGAGGTTGTTGACCGCGTACAACAGGAAGCACCCGACACCTTGTTGCTGGCTGAGGCTTTTTGGCTGATGGAAGGCTATTTTGTACGAACTTTGGGCATGCATCGTGTTTACAACAGCGCTTTCATGAACATGCTGAAAAATGAAGAAAATGACAAATTTAGATTGTTAATAAAAAACACGCTGGAATTCAATCCGCAAATCTTAAAACGCTACGTCAATTTCATGAACAATCCTGATGAAGAGACCGCTGTGATTCAATTTGGAAAAGGCGACAAGTATTTTGGCGTTTGCACTATGATGGCCACTTTGCCGGGCTTGCCCATGTTTGGCCATGGGCAGTTAGAAGGTTTGGCTGAAAAATATGGGATGGAATATCGACGAGCTTACTGGGACGAAGAGGAAGACAGCTGGCTAGTTCAACAACATTTTCGCTTAATCGCTCCGCTGCTCAAAAAGCGGTACCTGTTTAGCGATGTTGAAAATTTCCTGCTTTACGATCTTTACACCGACAATGGTCAGGTTAATGAAAATGTTTTTGCTTACAGCAACCGATTCGAAAATGAACGTGCGCTAGTCATTTACAACAACAGCTTTCACCATGCCTATGGCTGGATTCATCGGTCGGCCGCCTTTAAAAAAGGCGACCTGTTAATACGTAAAACTTTGTGGGAAGGTTTAAACCTTAATGGGCTGGACGATGCATTAATTGTTTTTCGGGATCATATAAGCGGCCTGCATTTCATTCGTGAATTAAGCGAATTTAAAAAAAGGGGTTTATTTGTAGATTTGGGCGGTTACAAATTTCAAGTTTATCTGGATTTTCAGGTCGTCTTTGATTCGGCAGAAAGCCCTTACCGTGCGCTTTGCCAGCGCCTGAAGGGCAGAGGTGTTCCTGAAATGCAGATTGCTTTAAAGGAAATCATTTATGAGCCGTTACATCAGATGGTGCATCATGCGCTGGAAAATCCTTTCATCAGTCAATTAAAAGACGACTGGCAAAAAGCTAACCAGCCTTCGCGATGGAGCAAAGCCGTTAAAACGGCTCTTAGCTCCATCGCTCAACCAATAGCCCAATTCGAAAACCAGCAAACGGTTAAAACCGTTGAAATCAAACACTTGACACAACAAATTTTGAACTACTTTAAAATCATAGAAAGCTCGTTCTTTAATGAAAATGACTATCCATTACCAGGCAACGTTCCAACATTTAAGATCTTATTTGATCCCCAAAAGGAAACCATTGATGAAGTAAAGTTTTTACACTTTTTCTGGACATACCGGTTGCTGAATGCTATTTACCAACAGGACCAATCCGAAGAACTTTTTTCAGAGCGCTTGCTGCCGCAAATTTTTCAAAAACACTTGGAAGCGCTTCAGCGTTTCAAAAGCCGCAGCGATTCCGGTTTACATCTTTTGCAAATTTTAAACCTTATGCCCGAAGGTTTGCCCTTCAACAAAAAAACGGCACAGAACGAACAAATTCGTTATCTGTTCAGCTTGACTCCTGTCGCCTCGTTCATCAAAATTCACTCTTTCGAAAATGTGCTTTATTTTAACAAAGAACATTTCGAAGAATTGCTGTTCTGGCTGTTTGTTTTACACATTTTGACGATTTGCAAAAATCCTTTAAAGGATTGCACAAAAATCAAACGCAGCTTTAAGAACTTTAACGAATTGACTGAAAAAGCCTTTTTAAGCGGCTATCAGGTAGAAAAATTTTTGGCTTCGCTGAATAAACGCTTAGTAAATAAGCGGAAGTAGTTGATATTTGTAGAGCGATTCCACACGATCCAGTTGTCTTAAATCGTTACGGATTTGTTCAACCGACGTGTAAAAATCCACCGGATAATGGGGGTAAACATCTTTGTTTTCGCCCTTTTTGGGTGGATTTTCCTGCATTAATTCCAGCAAAAAGAGCGACTGGTAAAGGTATGTTCGTGCAGCCTCAAATTCGCCCAATTGAATAAGACATTTGGCTTTTAGGTGCGTGTAAACTGCACAGGATGGATTGGCTGCCAGAGCACGGTTAATGCAACGCAAACCTTCCGAGTAATCTTTAAGATCGTAAAGCACCACGGTAGCCAGATAATTCAAATATTCATCATTTTTGTAATTAGGATAGGTTTCCAAAATATATTTATTGTAGCGCTCGCGGTACTCTTTCCAGGCCAGTTTACTGTTCAGTTCAAAAATTTTGTGGATTAATTCAGGGGAGACCTCAGTAAACTGATCGCTTAAGGCCGAATAAATTTCAAATGTACGTTCAAAAGAGAAAGGTTCATCATCAAAAATATCCGGCGCTTTGTTTTTGGGGCGGTTAGCTAATTTTTCCATCTCTTCTGGGTTGTTTTTCGAAAACACTTCGTTACCAATCTCAAAAATATCGTAGATCGATTCCAGAGTAAAAGCCAGTGTGAAATTTCTTTTGCTGTAAAGATTAAAAATTTCCTGAATTGATTGTTCTAATTTAGATTTCGAAATCATTTAGCCCCATCCTTTCGGATGACTTGTTTATTAAATTTAACGCTAAAGGTTAGAATTATTTCCCTTTCTATTTAGTTCGTCGCTTTTTTTTGAATTTTAATTTCCTCATTTCCTTTAGACAGATTCATTTCTACCACTACAGTGTCTGCTTCTGCAACACACTCGAAGGCCCAGAACCGGCTTTCATCATCGATGCTCAGGTTCCTTATTCGGCCTCTCCTTAATTCTTCGCTTTGATGTCTTAATTTAATGCGCTTTTGAAAAAAGTCAAACCATTTTTTGCTATTTAATTTAAAAAACGTAGGACGCGTCTGATCGCTAAAATATTCCTGACCATAGTAAACCAGAGGGGTACCCGGCAAACTAAAAAGTAATTGTGTCATGACCTTAACCTTTGCCATGGAAAACTGAGTATTAAATCTTGGTAGATCATGATTTTCCAGATATCTCAAAGCCTGTGCGTAGCGAGGATAATTGGTTACGCTTTTAGCCAATCCCCAGGGAATGGCTGACAGTGGTTTGCGTCCATTCAGAACATCCAGCACGTTGCCGTAAAAATCGGTGTCGTAAGACATGTCAAATTCAAAGTCGTGAAATTTGCGTTGGCGTGGCAATACTTCATTCAAAAGCAGGCATTGCGGGTTGACCTGTTTAACCGCGCGTCTGAATTGTTTCCAGAAATCATGCGGAATAGCCCAGGCTACATCACATCGAAAGCCATCCACCCCAAGATTCAACAAGAACAATGCTGAATTCAAAATGTAATGACGTACCCAGGGAGATTGGTAGTTTAAATTTACCAGGGTGTCCCAATCGTTGTGATAGCCCCAGGTTCCATCCGCCTTCCAGAAAAACCAGGAACGCAAGGGAGACTCTGGATTTTCAGCAGCGGCCTTTACAAAGCGATGCTGATCTGAAAGGTGATTGGCTACAAAATCAAAAATCACCTTAAAGCCCATTTGATGCGCCTTTTCGATCAATTGCCGGTAGTCATCCAAAGTTCCGTAATCTTTTTCAATACTAAACAGCGAAGTTGGGGCGTAGCCGTGTTCGGTTGGGCCATCGTAAACGGGCATTAACCAGATGACATTAACCCCCAATTTTTCAAGATAAGGCAACTGGCTAACCACGCCCTGCAAATTACCCTGTGGCGTAAATTTGCGTGCAAAAAGTTCATAAAACACAGAGGTGTCAGCCCAGGCGGGTGTTTGCCGTAAATCCATCCAACGCGTGTCTTCAAAATGATTAATCAGTAAACTTTGCGGTTCTGACCATTGTCCCTGGTTTTCCAGAACAAGGTAATAGTAATAATGGCCTGCCGGCCAGTTTTTATTGAAAATCAACCTGTTTTTGTTTACCCGCAATTTGTGATATGGATTGTTAATGTCTGCAAACCAGTGGAAGCGTGTTTTGTTCGATTGTGAATCGGGCAAAAAGATGATTTCAATGCGTTGTTTGTTGTTTAAAGGTTGTTCAACAAAACGTCCTTCCAGCATGGGATTGGCCGCTACTCGTCGCACAGAGTTAAAGCCCTGCCAGCCATCGCTAACCCGTTCCGGATTTTGCGGGTCCGGAAGCCACTGTTTATTGTTAACCACAAATTTGTATTCCCAGACACCTGGCGGTAAAGTAATTTTAGTTACCCATTTGCCCGTCAGTGAATCAAAGCTCAGCGGCGTTTTGTTAGCTGACCAATTATTAAATTCACCTACCAGGGAAACCGATTTTACATTTTTCAGGGAATTAAATTTAACACTAAATTTTTCTTTCTTTTTGACGGCTGGCAACACCCACAAGTCCACCGGGTCTGTACTTTGCGCTTCGAAAGAATCAGCCACCGTTAACTGAAAACGGTAGTGCCCTTGACGGGTTGGTTGAAAACGGGCAAAAGGCGTGTTAGCATTCAACAATTTTACATGGGGACCTGAAAGCTGTTTCCATTGGAATTTTACCAGCGGTTCAAAATCGGGATCGAAAGACAATCCACCGTTCAAGATTACCCATTCATTTACAAAGGCGATTTGTGTGTGCCCGGCATCCGCAATTGGAGATTGATTTTTCAAATTGAAGAAAAATAAAATTTCTTTCTGGTAATTCAAATTAGGATCTGATTTTTTAATCAAAGTAATGTTACAACGATGTTCGCCCTCTGCCAATTCAGAAAACGCAATACTTAGCCTGTTTTGGGAAAATGTCGTATTCTGTAATTGTGAATCCAGGCGAACTTCAAGCTGCCAGAATTTTAAAATTTTTGATAGCGGCTTGTCGAACCAGAAAGTAATGGAATCGCTTTTTGAAAACAGCCAGCTGCCTGTGGCGGGCCGGGTTTTCACAATTTCAGGCCAGGTCAGTGTGTCAACAATTATTTTTGAATTTGAAAACGGCCCGTCGTAATCTTTCACAGTCGGATCTTTAATCCAGTTACGATTGTTAATTACAAACCGATAGCGGTGCGTGCCAATCTTAAGCGGAATAGTAATAGCCCATTTGTTTTTCCTTACCTGGCGCATGTAGTACCACTTCTGCCAGTTTGAAAAATCTCCAACAACCGCAATTTCTTTGATATTGAATTTTTGTTGACTATTGTCAAACACAAAGGTTCGATCAACGGTTTCAAACCAGTGTTTTTTAAGTGGAATTAAGACCAGAGAAACTACCATTAAAATGGTTAAAAATAATTGTCCAAATCGTTGCATTGAATACGCCTCATTTTTATTATTTGTTTCATCTTATGTCAGTATTTTTTAAATTCCAAAAGTTGATTTTAAATGTATTAAGGAGGACTGTTGAAACTAAAAATTTTTTTATTCACGCTCTTTACTCTATTCATCTTTTCTTGTCAACCACGCGTTAAACCGCCAAAAGTTTCAAAAGCGCCTAAGATAAATGTTTTGCTGGCTGAATTTTCTAATATTGATTCCATCCTGTTTGACGGTAAATATTTACTTCAGTTAGAAGAAGCCCGTTACCAGTTGGGGCAGCGACAAAAAAATTTTTACCTTTCGCCTTCCAAAACGGGATTCAAGTTTTACAATACCAATCGCCTGTTTTCCTTTAATCAAAAAGATGTTGCCTACTTAATGCCTGTTGATACTCGCAAAGCGCGTTTTAAATTTCGCAATAAATGGTACAAAGGAAAAATAATTTTTAGACTATCTGATCAACAATCCATTTTGCTAATCAATCAAATTGACCTTGAAGAATACCTTAAAGCCGTTTTAGTGGGCGAAATGCCTTCCAATAAGGACGCCTATCTGGAGGCTTTAAAAGCCCAGGCCATTTGTGCCCGAACCTTTGCCCTGAGCCGCATGGAACAGAACAAGGACAAACCCTTCCACGTTTACGCGGATGTGCGCGACCAGGTTTACGCCAGCCTTGAACGTCGCACCTCGCTTGCAGACAGGGCTGTTGAAGCGACTCGCGGAGTGGCCTTAATGTTTAATGGGCAACTGGCCAAGGTCTATTACCATTCTACCTGCGGCGGAATTTTGGAGGACATTAGCAATTACTGGAGTGGCAAGAGAGTCTCTTACCTGACCAGTCGTAAGGACATAATTGGTGATAAATTCACCTGCGCGCCTTCACCACATTTCCGCTGGCAAAAAACGTTTTCTTTTCAGCAGATAGATTCTCTTTTTGCAGCGCGGTTTGGCAAATCTTTTTTCACCATCAACTCATCTGACACGCTTGATTTATTTTGTAAACTTAAAGTACTCGAAAGAACCTCTTCTGGGCGGGTTAAAGCTTTGGAAATTGAATATGCCGACACCAGTGTTGTTCTGAACAATTTTTCTATTCGTAAATTTTTTACGGATCGTGAGGGAAAATCTTTACCCAGTTTGCTTTTTAAATTAAGTTTACAAAACGACTCCACCCTGGTGATTACCGGTGGTGGCTACGGCCATGGGATTGGTCTGTGCCAATGGGGTGCGCTTAATATGTCCACCATGGGTTTTCGTTACTATGATATTCTGGTTAACCAATATTTCCCGGGTACCTATTTAAAGGAGATGTATTAATGTTTCAAAATAAATGGTTTACCATTTTGTTGTTTTGTTTATTCCTGGCCTTTAGCTGTCAGCCATCGTTGCTAAAAAAATCTGAACCTCAAAAAAGCAATATTGACAGCGTCTTTTTTTACCAGAAAAAAGATGCGCCTGATCCTTTTATTGACGGTTTGCTAAATGCCAGCGACCAAACCGTGATTTTAAAGAAACGTCTTTTACCCAAAAGCATTCCCATTAAATTTAAAGAAATTGATGGCTTTCGTGTGCAAGTTTTCGCCAGCGTTGATTCTTTTAACGCTCTTTCAGTTTTGAAAAAAGTAAAACCCATTGTAAAGGACAGCGTTTACCTGATTCACAAAAAAAACCTTTTTAAAGTTCAGGTTGGCGACTTCCCTTACAGGCCGCAAGCAGATTCGTTGAGAGAAGCATTGAAACAAAAGGGCTTTAGCGGCGCCTGGTGTGTGCAAACTAAAATTCGCTTGCCCGTTAAAGCTGATAAAGCATCCGCTTCAACTGTTTCGTCGGGAAGCAAGAACAAGAACGTAGAAATTGCTTCAGATTTACTGGAGTATTACCAAATTCAGATCTTTGCAACTTCCAGCAAAGAAAAGGCGCAGACGATCGTGGATCAACTCTCTTTGCGCTTTGAATATCAGTGTCATTTTGTCGAGCAAAACCAATTATTTAAAATTATGCTTGGAAAATTTGCTACGCGAGAAAAAGCAGAGGAAGTTTTGGAGCAAGTCAAAAATCTTGGTTTTACAGATGCCTGGATTGTTCACAAACCTTAGGAGGGTTCGTTATGGACAATTTTTATTTCAATTACAAAGACCTCTTTAAAGCGCCCCGAATGGCCATTGGCCCACAGAGAATTTCACTGGCCATGCTCGGATTAATGCTAACGCATGTAATTTATCTCTTCTTCACCTATTTATCCATTTTAATTGGCGGGCATGGCATTGCTGAAGTCTGGAAACAAATGGGCCTTTTCCCCTGCGCTTATGCTTTTACACTACCTTTTTACTCTTACATTGTATACTGGATTGGGCTTGTTTTAAGTGCTTATGCTTTATTACTAATGAACACTGCTGTTTCCCGGGCAGCCTATATGCATCTGCGCGAGAACCTCTTTTACACATGGAAACAGGCCATCAAATTTACCAACAACAAAGCGGTGTCTGTTGCTGGTATTTACATTACCTTTTTGTTTTTGATTTTACCATTCATTATTGGCGCCATCATTATGGCTTTAATCGGTAAAATTCCCTGGTTTGGTGAACTGTTAAACTCATTTGCTACCCTGCCTTACATCTTTGCCGGTATGGTGTTAGTCTTTTTTACCTTGAGTCTGTTTGTTTCCGTCTTTTTTGGCCCGGTTATTCTCTCCACCTCCGAAGAAGATGGTTTCGGCGCGGCAGTTCAATCATTACACTTAACCTGGGGACAACCCTGGCGGCTAATTCTTTATGGCATTACAATTGCTGCCCTAGAAGTTTTTGGGATTTTCTTCTTTGCTTTTGTGTTAAAAGTTGGATTGATTATTTACTCTATTCTGTTTATGCCTCTAATGCACTCTCTGGCGCCGATGTTAGACAATGCTTTGCGACTGGTGCAAATTTCCCTGGGACAAGTTCACGACTTGATTGTGAACCTTTTGGGCCAGGAAGGCGCACGTATTTTTTACCTGAAAAAAGATTATGAAGCCATTTCTTTAAATATTCCGCTTTCAACGGCTGTCTCTTCTTATATTGTTTTCTTTTCTTTTTTAATCGCCGCTTACATGACCATCGGCTATGGTGAAGCTGTGGGCATCACCGGCCTGGTTATTGCTTATGTTATTTTTGATAAAAAGTTGACCGACACCAATCTGCTGACCAGAAAAGACAGCGAAATTGAGGAAGAAGAGGAAGACAGCACTCCCGGCCAAGAAGACACAAAAGACCTTTCTGAAAAAGGGGAAGAGGGGAAAAAACCGGATTCTGATGAAAAGGAGGAAATCGAAGTAGAGTAATTCGGTTAAAGTAATTAATCCTCTCTCTTAAGCTGATTGCCAAATAAAGCAGTTAACAAGAGAGAGGATTTTTTACGAAACCTATTAAAAAATGGGTTTAACTATTTCAATTTTTTATCTGAAACCCTTGAAAAAATAGGGGATTCTCCAAACCCGTCAACTTAGAGATTCCCGCCTGCGCGGGAATGACATTCTTAATGATTTTTTCAAAGGTTTCATCCTAATTTTAAACTTATTTAATCTCTTTGCCTAAAACTTCTTGCCACTCTATTAATAATCGCTCTGTGGTTCCGGTTTTGCTTTTAACGTAACTTTCCGTTTTTGCTCCCATGTTTTTTGCCAGTTGCGGGTCTTTTAGCAATTTTTGCATGATTTCAAAAAAATCATCGCTTGTCTTAATCACAAAGGCTCCTTGCCGCCTGACAAGGTCAAGCGCTTCAAAGGAATTTTCATGAACCGGGCCAAACATGACCGGAATGCCGTAAACCGCTGCCTCCATCACATTGTGAATGCCCTGTTTAAAACTGCCGCCCACGTAAGCCCAGCAGGCGTATTTGTATAGGTCGGCCAACACGCCAACCACGTCAACCACAATTGCTCGTTGTTCAGACAGGCTTTCTCTTTTTGTAAAAATTGTTACTCCAAAGGGCTTAAAGAAATCAAGTAGCAATTTAACAAAGATTTCCGAAGGTTGATGTGGTACAGCAATTATTTTCAATTTAGGAAAGGTTTTCATTAATTGCGCCAAACCTGGTTCAAGGGCTCTAAAATCTTCCGACCAGATACTGCCCAAAACCAAAACGGAATCATTTACCCAGGAGCTTTCAATTAAATCCGTTCCCATGGCCCGTTCTTTGCGAATCAGGGCCTGGTCAAATTTGGTGTCGCCCATTACCTTGACCACAGGAGGATTGAAATACTTCTTAAATCGCTCAGCATCTTTTTCACTAATCGTAAAAACGGTGTCCAGAGCCTGGTAGGCTTCCTTGAGAAAGAAGCGGTAAAACGGATTTAGCCGTGACGACTTTTCCGCCAGTGACCCGTTAACCAAAAAGACCGGTACACCGTTCTTTTTAGCTGCCAGTACCTGCGAAGGCCAGACATCATGTTTAGAAATGATTAGTAAACGTGGTTTTAATTGAGCAAACAACTTCTTCCAGAGGAAAAAGACATCAAAGGGTAAATAGACCTGAACCTCATCCGGCCAGCTTTTTTTGGCGTGATTAAATCCCGATGGCGAAAAGAAGGTAACGATGATTCTAAACCTTTTCCCCAAACGGTAAATCAAAGGTCGTACGTGTTCAAATTCTCCTAAAGAAGAAGCATGAATCAGAACAATCGGCTTTGTGTTTTCTAAATTTCTTAAAATTCTAATCGCCTGGTACCGACCAGAAACAGCTTTCTTGATTTTTTGATTAAAAATTCCTGCCAGATGAGCCAGCAAAAGCAAAAGCGGCATGATTAAAAAACGATAAACAAATCGGGCAACGAATTTCATATTACATCCACAAGCTTAATTTTTCAAACACTATTTCAGGTGTAATCGTTTTCAAACACTTCATGTGGCCAAGCGGGCAACGATTACGACCGATGTGAGAACAGGGACGACACCAAAGATTATTGTTTTCCAGAACCATGCTTTTAGAACGGTAAGGGAAAAATCCTAATTCTTTGACCGTTGAACCAAAAATCGCTAAAACCGGCGTTTTTACTGCCGTTGCCATGTGCATCAAGCCGGAATCATTAGAAACCAAAATCCTTGCCCGGTTCAGAACGATCGCCGATTCCAATAAACTTAGCTTACCGGCCAGATTGAACACAATTTGCGAAATTTCCAATGGTCGAAACTGCTCGCGTTCTTGTAAATTGCCCAACAACACCACATTAAATTTATTGCTATTTTCAATTTTTTGAACCAAGGAACGAAAATATTCAATTGGCCATTGCTTTGTTTTAAAACCAGCGCCAGGCGCTAAAGCAATGAATGGCTTTTTGAGCAATTGGCTTGAAAGCTTTTTTTGCAATCGTTTAATTTGCCCGTCTTTCCAACAAAGTTCTAGCCCCTGCTGGTCGTCTTTAATGCCCAGGGCCTGGCCTACTCTCAAATATTTTTCAGCAATCGGGACAACCTCTTTGAACAAATTGATCTTAAAATAAACCAGCAGGGCCCGTTTGATTTTATCTTTTTTCATTCGGAAAACTTTAGCCCTCTGGCCAAATGTCAAAAGTCGGCTGCGCAAATTATTGTGTAAATCTAAAACATAATCGTAGTTTTTTTGTTGAATGGTTTTTCTCAATTCCAATAGTCCTTTAAAACCAAGCGCTTCGTCAAAGGAGTAAATATGATTTAGGTGAGGATTGTATTGAACCAATTCTACAAATCGTTTTTTAACGACAAAATCAATTTGAGCCTCGGGGAAAGCGATACGTGTTTGGCGAATAAAAGGAGTGCTTAACAAAATATCGCCAATTGAACTTAAACGGATGATCAAAATTTGTTTGGTTGAATTCATGTCTCATTTTGCGCGATTAATCGTAAAATCCACAAAAGCTTCCATTGCCTTTTTTACTTCCGTGTCGTCATAAACAGCAATACACTGTTTTGCTTTTTCTGAATATTCCTGCAGCTTCTGTTCCGCATAATTAATTCCATTGTACTGAGCTACAAAATCCAAAATGTACTCTACATCCTTTTGCGAAACACCTTTCTTAAGACGCCGCTTCACGTTTGAGATTTCTTTTCTGCTGGCCTGGTTAAAGGCATGAATTAAAGGCAGGGTTATTTTTTTGTCTTTAAAATCATTGCCTACCGGTTTACCGAGTATCTTCTGATGTCCGTAATAATCCAGCAAATCATCTTTAATCTGAAAAGCGATGCCTAAATTTTCGCCAAAATTTTTTAGGTTTCTATGATCTTCTTCGTTTTCCGAAACGGTAATAGCCCCTAACTCAGCAGCGGTGCCCATTAGCGCAGCCGTTTTATTTGAAATGATGTCGAAATATTCTTCTTCTGTAATCTTTAACTGGCGGGCCTTTTCGATTTGCATCAGTTCGCCTTTGCTTAAGCGTTTGGATGCCATTGCTAATTTGTTCATCACTTCCAGGCTGCCGGTTTTGGTTGCCCCAATTAAACATTTGGAAAGCAAGTAATCTCCCATCAACACAGCAATTTTGTTTTTCCACATGGCATTAATGGAAGGAAATCCTCGACGCACCAGGGCATTGTCCACTACATCATCATGTACCAACGAAGCGGTGTGTAACAACTCAACCACCGAGGCAACCAGGTAAGTTTCGTAAACCGGTTTTCCTACAAGCTTGGCCGACATCAAAACCAGCAGAGGACGTATTCCTTTGCCTTTATTTTTAATAATGTATTTAGCAATAGTATCGATTAAAAAGACATTTGAAGAAAGGATTTTTTTAAAGACCTGATCAAATTCCTGTAATTCGGTCTCAAGCGCCTTCTTTATTTCCTTCAAAGAATTCATGTAATATTTAAAGTCCCATTATTTCTATTATTTAAAGACAGATAAAATACACATTTATTTCGATTTTAGCAATACTAACCAGCCTATTCTTTTTTGGGCTTCTTGGCAAAAAAGTAACTAATCCAGATACTTACCTCGAATAAGAGAAGCAAAGGAACGGCTAACATAATTTGTGTGGTCGGATCAGGGGGGGTCAATATGGCGGCCAAGACAAAAATCACAACAATGGCATATCGTCTGTACTTTCTTAAAAATTGAGGTGTTAGTAAACCCAATTTGGTAAGCAGTAAACTAACCACCGGTAACTCAAAGACGATACCAAAAACTAATACGATACGTGCCACAAAGCCAAAATAAAAATCAAGGGCAATGTTATTTTTGACATTTTCCGGTACCAGGCTCAGGAAAAAATCAAGGGCAAATGGAATAATTACAAAAAAGGCAAAGGCAGCGCCTACAATAAAGCTGATCGTTGCAAACGTAATGACCGGAACAACATATTTTCTTTCATTCTCCAACAATCCCGGTGCAACAAAAGCCCATATCTGATAAAAAATGACCGGCAGACTCAACATAATGCCGGCGATTAAGGCTAATTCCAGCTTTATTATGAAAACCGTCTGGACTTTTAGTACCTGTAATTGCAGTTGGTGCTTCAGATTTTTGGTCGTCAATAACAAAAAGTCTAATATTTGGTCAGAAAAGGCAAAACTAATAATTGTAAAAATGACAACCGCAATTAAGGATTTAATAATCCGCCATCTCAGTTCCTCTAAATGATCGAGGAACGGCATCTCAACTTCTTCGATCTTCTTCCTTTTCATACTTTCTTATTAAAAAGCCCCATTCTCAAATGAATGGGGCAAAGTTTTACAACATAATTTTTAAAGAGAATACATCTGAAAATTTTTATTCAATTCTCTTACTTCTTCGGCCACTTGTTTAGCCACGGTTTCGTCATCAATATTGGAAAGCACACGGTCGATCAGTCCAGCAATAACCTTCATTTCATTCTCTTTCATGCCTTTTGTGGTTAAAGCCGGTGTGCCAATCCGAATTCCACTGGTTACAAACGGGCTACGTGTATCAAATGGTACCATGTTTTTGTTCACCGTAATACCGGCATAATGCAAAGCGTTTTCGGCCGCTTTACCCGTAATGTTTTTAGCCGTTAAATCGACCAGAAAAACATGGTTGTCCGTACCACCAGACACAATATCATATCCACGGGTAATTAATTCATTGGCTAATGTTTGGGCGTTTTTAACAATTTGCTTAGCATAGTCTTTAAATTCCGGTTTCAGCGCTTCGCCAAAAGCAACAGCCTTGGCGGCAATGATGTGCATTAACGGTCCGCCCTGAATACCTGGCATTACATTACTGTCAATGATTTCGGACATCATTTTTACACGCCCGGACTTTGGTGCAACAATGCCCATTTTATTTTCGGAGTCTTTGCCCATTAAAATCATACCACCGCGTGGACCACGCAGAGTTTTGTGGGTTGTGGTGGTTACAACATCACAATAAGGTATCGGGCTGGGATGTATTCCTGCTGCAATCAAACCGGCAGGATGAGCCACATCTGCAAACAAAATGGCACCCACTTCATCGGCAATTTCACGAAACTTGTCAAATTCGTAAAATCTTGAATAGGCGCTGGCTCCAACCACAATCATTTTCGGTTTGTGTTCGCGGGCTTTGGAAGCCACCTCATCCATATCAATCCGGCCGGTTTCTTTGTTCACCCCATAAGCCACAAAGTTAAACAATTTACCGGAAAAATTAACCGACGAACCATGGGTTAAATGTCCGCCATGGGCCAAATTCATGCCCAATACGGTATCACCTGGTTTTAAGTACGTAAAATAAACCGCCATATTGGCTTGCGAACCAGAATGCGGCTGCACATTGGCGTATTCGCAGTTAAATAATTTTTTGGCTCTATCACGCGCCAGGTCTTCCGCAATATCGACAAATTCACAACCGCCATAATAGCGATGGCCGGGATAACCTTCCGCATATTTGTTGGTCATCACCGAACCGGCAGCCTCTAAAACGGCCTTTGACACAAAGTTTTCAGAAGCAATTAATTCCAGCGTGTTATTCTGCCGGTCCATTTCTTTTAAAATGGCATCAAATATTTCAGGATCTTGCTTTTTTAAATTTTCTAACATGGTTTTTCTCCTGAATTATAATCCGGTCAACTGAGTAATTAACTTCAAACGCTTTTCATGTCTTCCCCCTTCAAACGAAGTATTAAGCCACACATCTACAATCTTTTTAGCCAGATCTTCGGACAGGATTCTGCCCCCCATACACAGCACATTGGCATTATTATGCTGTCGTGAAAGTTTTGCCGTTTGCTCATCATGAACCAGCGCGGCTCTAATTCCTTTGATTTTATTTGCCGTAATGCTCATGCCAATGCCGGTACCGCAAATCAGGATGCCCAGGTCCGCTTCGCCATTAGCAACAGCCTGGCCAACCTTGTAAGCAAATTCAGGGTAATCACAGGATTCAATTTTAAATGTTCCTACGTCTTTAAAATCAATGTCTTTTGATTTTAAATATTCTTTAATTTGCTCTTTTAAAACATAGCCGGCATGATCGGCTCCAATGGCTAATTTCACTAAAACGTCTCCTTAATCAATAATCCACTTGTAACAAGGTGATTTGATTTTATCATTTTTATGCATAAAACGGTCTTCCTGGGTCGGAATAAATGCTTTAATAATTTCCTTTTTCTTCCTTGCTTTGGAACGAAACGCCGCATCTTTCTCTGCTTTCTTGTAAGCCTCAAAAGCCTTTTCATAAACCAGTTTGTCTTCGTATTCCGTCTTTTTGCGTTTTAACTGTTCCTGACAATAAGGTACCGCTGCTTCATAAAGTTCGCCAAGAGTAATGTAAGCTAATCCATAACCAGGTTTAACGGATAGCGCTTTTTTAATCCAGTACTCGGCTTTTGAAAATTCATTTTCTAAACGATAATTTACAGAAATACGCAACATAATGTCGGGATCCTTTGGATCCAGCTGTAAAATTTTCTTGTAATCTTGAATGGCTTTAAAATTCTGGTTTAAATTCTCATATGCCTCTGCTCGTAACAAATAAGCTGCTTTGCTTGGTTTCTTTTCGATTACTTTGCTGATTGGCTCCAGCGCGTCTTTATACGCACCTGATCTTACGGCTACCTGGGCATACTTCATTGCCAAATCTACATTTTCCGGATCTTTAAGATAGGCTTCTTTTCTAATCTTTAAATCTGCCCCTTCCCCATAAAAATGATTCATAAACTGAGCCAACCGTTCACTTTCTTCAAGATTGTTCGGCTCTAACTCCGTTACTCTTTGTTGATATTTGACCGCTCTTTCATCATCTGCTTTAAAATACAAAAAGGCCAGGGTCTTCAAATAATTCACATTGTTTGAATCGCTTTTTACCAAAGCTTCAAAATGCGGGATGGCACAACGGAATTTCCCTAATTGATTTTGCAAAGCTCCGGCATAATAATGTAAGTGTACCATATCCGGAAATTGTTTAAGTCCTCTGTAGCAAATAATTAATGTGCTGTCCACTTTACCCTGCCTGAAATAGATATCGGCAATCTTTCTCACAGCTGCTTTGGCGTATTTTGTGCTGTCATGCAAATAAACATTCCATAAATAGGGCAAGGCCTCTTTGTAAGATTGATTTTTGTAATACTCAAAACCAAAATTATAAATTAAACGGATGTCCTGATTTAGTGGTTTGTTAGCCAGACTATCCCAGGGCGTCATTAAATTCTCAGGAATGCAATTTGTTGTTTCTTCTCCCTGAACCTCTTCTTCCAACAATAAATCCTGGGCAAACGAATTAAAAGAAAAGCCCAATAATAGCACAAAGGCAAAGGCTAAGCGCAAGAAATGCTGTTTAACTCTCATGACGTGTACCTCCATTAGCGTTTGCTAATCTTCAAATTTTACAAACCATATTTCACTGGCATTAATGGTAATTCCAAATTTTAAAAATGTTTCTTCATATTGATTTGTGTTCAAAGCACCTCTTTTGCCGACTAAAAAGGAAAAATCAATTCTTGACCTAAATCTCGTTATGGGCATGGACAAACCCAAAGACAGGCCGTATTCTTTAATTTCATTTCCAGCACTAAGTACATTTTGCTGCCCATAAAATATTCCGGCTCGATAATCCATTTTTTGGAAGAAGTTTGTGAACAACTTATGGCTTTGTCTTCTTTCAACTCCCAGTCCTAACCTGAAATATTTTGCAAACAATTGGTCAGGCGTTTTGCTTTCTATTTTGTAACCAGATTGCCAATCTTGATAAATCAAATCGCTACCAATCGAAGTCCGTCTGTTAAAATCATAACGTAAACCAAATCCATAATAAGCTGGTATCGTCAGCTTTTTCAGTTTGCTTTCATTTACGATGCTTGAATTGGTATTCGGTTTAATTCTAGCTCTTAAAGTAAAACCCGGACGATAGACCAACCCTATAGACAAATTTTCCAAGGGCCTTGAAAAAGCGCTTACTTCCATTCCATGTCCGTAAAACAAGTATTGATACTCAAAAGTTAAAGGATATTCACTTTTATCTAATTCAAAACGATAGGATCGGTCAATACGACCGAAATTATATTCATAGCCGATGGCAAGATTAAAATTACGATTAAAAGAATAGGATAAGTTGAGTGTCCCTTTACTTAAACCGCCTTTTAACAGAAAATGTTTTTTGACACCTTCATCATAAACTTCAAAACGTTGTTCCACATTCGATAAGGGTTGTAATCCAAAGCCCATCACCAATCGCTTTTTTAAAATAGGAATACCAAGATAGCCGCCCTGAAAGTTAATGTAATCATTAAAATAATCAGATTTTTGCCCATCTTTGCTAAAGGCAGCTGAATAGCCCAGGGAAATGCCATAAGTGGGATTGGCAATGTTGGGCCAGCTGGCAAAATTCATAAAATTCAAACGCAGCGAATCATAATGCGCGATTTCATAACTGCGCCCTATTCCGGAGCCCGAATAAAACGTATGAAGTAAACCGATGGAATAGTCATTAATGCCAAAAATGCTCTCTCCGGCAATTGAAAAACTAAAGACCCCACATACCAATAAAAATGCTAAAATCCGTTTCCTTATCATTTAAAAACCTTCACTTTTGATCAAATAATAATAAACCCGTAAGCGCACTCCGTTTTCTTTAAATGATTTTATTCTCCGCACTGCAAGATCCTGATATTCATTGGCAAATTGCAAATAAAACCAAATCGAATCATAAGTACCGTTCAAAAACCCCTGAACATAACTTTTGCCAAACCTAACTTGATCTGACTCGTTGATAAAATGTATTTTATCACCATCACCGTAAAGTGAATATGAATAATAACTATTATTGGCAAAGCTTGAATCAATATCGATTTTTGAGCCATCCTCAGAAATGGACGAAATCCACCTTAAATAATAGCCATTGGGATGATCTGAATTTTTTAATCGATATTCCTGGGCCGGGTCAAAAAAATCCTGGTCATTGAGATCCAATTCTACATCTGCTTTGTAGATCAGACTGTTAACGGGTAATTGTTGTAAGGCATTGAATTTTAAAATGGCCCTGCTAGCAATACCAGAGGCAAGAATTAATTCCTTTTTTTCTTTGGCCATAGAAAAAATATTCTCTGGATTATCAAAATTGTAATCATATACCGCGGACGCTATTCCAATATTGGTGGTGTCATGTTCAATGGTTGTATCCAGCACTGTTCGGTACACTAACTTGGGCCAGTTTTCCGGATTCTCAGAATAAAAATTATGAAATTCCTTAAAAAAACCTTCCGATTCATACTGAGCCTTAATCACCAAACCAAAGTTCTCGTTGCCGGCTTCTACCCAACGATTAAATGTATTTACATCAACAGGAATAATTACCTGATTTGTGTCATCAGGTGATAGAGAAAAAGTATAAAATGGTATCGGAGCCTGATAATCGTGAAATTCTGGTAAACTGTTCACAGAATCTGGCCAGGCTTCCTGCAGCTCACTTACACTAAGATTGATGGGATTGGCATTTTGCGGAAAGCTAAATCTTGGTGTTAAAATTACAAAAACAGAATCATAAGTGGCACCGGAATCATTCGGCATACGTGTAAATTTCATAAAAATTGAAGCTTTGAAATCATTAAAACTGCCGACACTTAAAACAGCTGAATTTTCAGTGTTTATATATTTATCGATTTGAAAAAAAGCAGTATCAGCATATATGGTGGTGTCAATAAAAG
>JAGHBR010000411.1 GCA_021160885.1 Caldisericaceae bacterium | reverse complement strand
GCAAAAGCCCATTGCCCTGGCCAAACAATTTGTTGATTTGTTGGCAAAGGGCCAGTATGACAGCGCAGCGGTCCATTTTGATGCCACCATGTCCAAGGCCATGCCAGCGGCAAAGCTGAAAGAGGTCTGGCAATCACTGCAGGCCCAAATGGGCGCCTTTAAGGCTGCGGGCGGCGTACGCACCGAAATGATTCAGATTTACCATGTGGTTTACGTGACCTGCGAATTTGAGAAAGGCAAACTGGATGCCAAAGTTGTCTTTAATCAGCAGAATCAGATTGCCGGATTGTTTTTTATACCGCATCAGGAAGCACAGGGCTGGCAGGCGCCGGACTACGCTGATCCAAGGGCTTTTACCGAGATTGACACTCTTACCATTCCAACAACGTGGCAGTTGCCTGCCACGTTGTCTTTACCAAACGGCCCGGGACCTTTTCCCGCCATTGTGTTAGTTCACGGTTCCGGCCCTAATGATCGCGACGAAACCATTGGCCCAAACAAGCCTTTTAAAGACCTGGCATGGGGACTGGCCTCTCAGGGAATCGCTGTTTTGCGTTATGAAAAACGTACGCGCGTTTACCCAAACATTGTCGATTCTCTGAAAGGGCAATTCACATTAATTGAAGAAACGGTCGAAGATGCGCTTTCTGGGGTTTCGTTTTTACGGGACATTGCTGAAATCGATCCTGAAAAAATTATTGTGCTGGGCCACAGCCTGGGAGGCTATGCTGTTCCGCGCATTGCACGCTACTACCCGCGTCTGGCCGGTTTCATTATTATGGCCGGAGCAGCCCGCCCCATTGTCGATTTATTACAGGAACAATATCGCTACATTTTCAATCTGGACGGCCGGATTGAAAGCCAGGAGCAGAAAAAGCTTCAGCAGGTAGATTCATTAATTGCTTTGACGCGCAACGAAGCATTTTTAAAAAACGCTGATCCAACCTTATTGATTTTAGGCGCGCCTCCAGCCTATTGGCTTGACCTGAACCAGTACGATCCACTGAAATTGGCAGAGAGATTGCGTAAACCGGTGCTAGTTTTGCAAGGGGGACGCGATTACCAGGTTACACGCCGCGATTTCGAATTGTGGCAGGAACATCTAAAACACAATCCTAAAGCCACATTTAAATACTACCCCAACCTGAACCATCTCTTTATGCCGGGTGAGGGCATGGCCACTCCACAAGATTACGAGGTGCCCGGGCATGTGGATTTTCAGGTGGTGCAGGACATTGCCAGCTGGGTGAAGCAAACATTTTAATGAAACCTTTGAAAAAATCATTAGGAATGTTATTCCCGCGCAAGCGGGAATCTCTAAGTTGACAGGTTTGGAGAATCCCAGGTTTTTTCAAAGGTTTCTTTAATTTAACCTCGCCTCTTTGTTTTTTGGCTTCTAAACGTCAATTGTGTAAATTTCGCCTTTAATAAATCTTTTCAAAATTGGAACTCTGTATCGGAAGTAAAAAATATTAAACGACAAATGGCCATGACTTCAAAAAATTTTATGAGATTTAGATGAAATTTACACAACCTTTGCTACCTGGGAAACTGATTCGTCGCTACAAACGCTTTTTAGCTGATATTGAGCTGGATGACGGTCGGCAGGTGACCGCGCATTGTCCCAATTCCGGCAGCATGAAGACCTGTGACTCTCCCGGCTGGGAAGTACGTCTTAGCCAGTCGGATAATCCTAAACGTAAATTAAAATACACCTGGGAAATGGTGCACAATGGTCGTTGCTGGATTGGCATTAACACCATTTTAGCCAACAAGATTGCTGTGGAAGGCGTAACAAACGGCGCCATTACAGAACTGCAGGGCTACGAACAGTTGCGCACTGAGGTTAAATACGGCCAGAATAGTCGGGTTGATTTGTGGCTGGCAAATGACGGACAGCAATGTTTTGTAGAGGTCAAAAATGTTACCCTGGTTGAAGAGGATGGCGTTTACTATTTTCCCGATGCGGTAACTACACGCGGTTTAAAACATCTGCATGAATTAATTCAAATGTTGAAGGAGGGACACCGGGCTGTAATGCTTTTTTTAATTCAACGCAGCGATGGCACCATTTTTCGTCCGGCGGACCATATTGATGCGGAATATGGTCGCATGTTGCGCGTCGCTTTTGAACAAGGTGTAGAAATTTTACCTTACCTGGCTCAGGTGTCTCCTGAGGAAATCAAAGTGTCAAAAAAAATTGATTTTGATTTGAGGTGAATATGAGTCAACGCATTCCCTTAAACGAAAAATTTAAAATCATTCGTCAAAATCTGCATTTTATTCTGGTGGAGCCCGAATCGCCAGGCAACGTGGGGTCGGTAGCCCGCGCCTTAAAAACCATGGGCTTTGAAAAATTGGTGCTGGTTAATCCTTGCCAGTTGGACAACGACGAAGCCAGAATGATGGCCCATCGTTCCTACGAGCTGATCGAAAACGCGCTCATTGTTTCCGATTTTCAACAAGCAATTAAAGAAATGCGGTTAACTGTGGCCACGACCATGCGCAAACGCCATTTTAAGTTTCCCTTCTTTTCGCCGGATCAGGTCGCAGAACGCTTACTTAGCGCTGCCCTGCAGCATCCGGTGGCCATTGTTTTTGGTCGTGAAAGCAGCGGGCTGACCAATGAAGAAATTTTAAAATGCCATTTACATTCAACCATTGCCACGGCCACGCAAAATCCCGCTTTAAATTTAGCCCAGGCGGTCATGATTTACAGCTACACCTTTTTTCAGCACCTTCAAAAAGCGCAGGTTGATTACAATTACGAACTGGCCTCGCAATATGAGTTGGAAAGATTCTACGAACATCTGGCACAGGCCATTGAGCTGGTGCAATTTGTACCGCGCGACGGGGTGGACAATTTTGTTACACGCTTCAGGCGCTTAATCGGCCGCTCCATGGCCGAACAGCGCGATGTTCGTCTTTTGCACAAATTATTGCAAATTTTTGAGACCAGAATCCGCGATCTGGAAAAAGAGTGCGGTAACAAACCAAAACGAAACATTTTTTAATTGCAAAACAGCCTGTTTTTGGGGCCTCAAGTTAAAAAGCAATCCAGTACAAATCTGTCCAAAGAATTGAAATGATGGTTGTGGCATGGTTTGTTAAGGGGTTAAGGGTGTAAGAGTATAAGGGTTAAGGGTAAAGCAAAGCAATATTGGTTTGGAGTGGTAAAAAACCCAACCCTCTAACTCCCTTTCCTTTGTTAAAGGTAAGGGAGAACCGAAGTGCAAGTTTTCAAAATTTGATCTTAAAGCGTGGGCGATTTCCCTTCCCTGCTGGCAGGGAAGGGTGACCGAGGTGCCAGCCGAGGTCGGGATGGGTCAAAACTTTAATGAAGTTAAGGATGTAGGAGTGTAAGGGGTGAAGAGTTAAGAGTTGGAACCGTTTTGAAGTTGGATTTATCCAAGTTCATTATTGAAAGATGTTTTTGTAAATAAATATAACGATTTTACTTTCTACTTGACTGACAAACAAAACTCTGAGCTTTGTTCAGGAATAAGAAATAAGATCCCCCTTCAGTTCTCCCTTTAGTAAGGGGGGGAAATAATAGGGGGGATTTAATAAGTTGATGAACATATTTGATTCAGAATTTTAATAAAAAAACATTAATTACTTAGGGAAGGGAAAACCGCAGCAATAGTTGGCAGGAATTAAACTTAACATTTGGAAACATTTTCTTCATCTAATTTATTTTAGACAACAGTGATAGTCCCCTTTAAATACTTTTAAATCTGCGAAATGAAGAGGATTTCGTATTTCGAAATTCGAGCTTCGAATTTTTTAATCTTCGGGATTGGTCAGTAAAGCAGGTAGGGCTGCCTTAAACGATCAAAGGCTTCCACTTCTTTTTGCCATTTATCAAACAGCGGTTGTAAAGATTTGTTTCCCTCAATGTACAGGCGCACCTGATCGGTTCCGCAAAGACGGTCAAAATGCGATTTACGCCAGCTGAACTGTTCTGGGTAAAGGTCGTGGATGGCCTTTACAATCAACACGCCGGTTTTAAAGGGTTTAAATGTCAGACGATCGGTAAGATTTATCCTCAATCCCTGGCAACTTTCATTTTCATATTTTGGCCGCAGTGCTTTGCCGGGCATGGAAACCGGAGTAAATTTGGCTTCGTTCAATTTTATTCCTGGTAAATCAAATTGGGCTACATGTTTTAGCAACTGCTGAGCGTCAATCCATGGGGCGCCAAATTGCAAAAAAGGAGTCTCTGTTCCCCTGCCTTCAGATACATTGGTGCCCTCTAATAGGCACAGTCCAGGGTAAACCGTGGCAGTAGCCAAATTTGGCATGTTTGGCGAGGGTGCAATGAATTTTAATCCGGTTTGGTCATACCACATGTCGCGTTGCCAGTGTTTCATGGGAATGACCGTTAAATCGGCCTGGATGCCATTTTTCAGCCAACCTTGCCCGTTAAACAGACGGGCCAATTCGCCCGCTGTCATTCCGTGTCGAACAGGAATAGGGTAAAGGCCTACAAATGAGGCGAATTGTGGGTCTAACAGCGGGCCTTCCATATCCAGGCCGTTGATGGGATTGGGGCGGTCAAGCACCACAAAGGGGATCCCCTGCTCAGCAGCGGCTTCCATGGCCAGCGCCATGGTCCAAATATAGGTGTAAAATCGGGAACCCACATCCTGAATGTCAAAAATTAAAACGTCCAGGCCGGTTAACATTTGCGGGGTTGGTTTTACGTTTTTGCCGTAAAGGCTGTAAATAGGAATTGAATCGAGAAAAGTGTGTTCATTGATTTTTTTACCGGCTGAATAGTTGCCTCTAAAGCCATGTTCCGGACCAAACAGGGCGGCAATTTTGGCGCCGGGAATCTGTTCCTGAAAAACATTAAGAATAAATTGTCCATTGCTGTTAAAAGCCGTGTGGTTGGCAATGATGCCAATTCTTTTATTTTCAAACAGTTGTTTAAATTCAACTACCCGATCCAGGCCAGTAAGCACTTTGGTCGAAGGTTCCGGCTGGCAACTTGCGCTTACCAGAGAAAAGATCAGTAAAAACAGCATAGTCCGCATTTTATTCTCCTGTTTAAAATTGAAGTTGACGCTGCTCAAGCATTTTGAGTAATGTTTGAATGGTGGCCGGCGCGCGGCCCTGGTAGCGATTATTAGAATAAACGTAAACTTCTAATTCTTTTTCCAAAAATTGTTCAATCCAATCGGCCCACCAGTTGAGATTATTGGTGCGATCGATACGAACGTGTGAAAAATCGTCGGGAATTTGTTTTCGGTTGCCTAACAGGCGCACAATGGTAAAATGGCTGGTCAATTCCACCATGCGAGGCATGTAGTACAAATCGTTGAGAACCAGCGCCACGCCATGTTTTTTTAGCATTTCGTAAAATTGCTGATTGTGCCAATCTTTGTTACGGATTTCAACGGCTAACGACGCTTCGTCTTTGTGTTCAGCCAAAAAGTCGTCCAGCGTTGCGGAAAATTCTTTAAATTTAAATTTGTAATCGAATTGTAAGATTAATGGGCCGCGTTTTTGCCGCAATTTAGAAGTCACTTCTAAAAAGGCTTGCCACTCGGCCTGGCAATCCAGCAGCCTTTTTTCGTGCGTAATAATTTGCGGGACTATAAGGCTGAAGACAAAATGCTCAAGCGTTTGTTCAAACCAGTTTTCTACCGTGTTGGCGCGGGGAATTCCGTAAAAAGTGGAATCCACTTCTACAGAATTAAAATGCTGGCTGTAATAGTTGAGATACTGGCTGGCTTTAAGTTGCGGCGGATAAAAGGTCTCCTTCCAGTCTTTGTAAGACCAAACAGAGGTACCAATGTAAAGTTTTGCTTTGTTCAAAAATTATCCTTTTACAATTGTTGAACGCGGTAGCCTTTTTGGCGTAACAGTTGCACCAGCCCCTGATCACCGACCAGATGCCCGGCGCCAACTACAATTAAATAGTTCTGTTTTGATTTGAGCAATGGCTCTATTTTTTGAAGCCAGTTCAAATTTCGTTTGACCAGCAAAAATTCACCTACTTGCGGGAATTCTTTTAAGCCTGCATTGATCAAAGAGTCCAGCGCCTGCGCATCGCCCGTTTGCCAGGCAGTTAACAATTCTTCGAAAGTCTTGTTGTTTGTTTCTATCTCGCGAATGGTTTCCAGTACTAAGGTGTTTGGATTTATTTCAGAAAGCCTGCTTAAAAAAGCGATTTGCTGTTTAAACGATTCCAGTCCATGGGTCGGTTTATGATCTTGCTTGGCCTTATGGGAAAAGTACATTTCCAACCCAAGACGGGGATTCAAATTTAAGGCACGCATGTTCAGTTGATTGAGCATTAGACTTAACAACCATGGTTTCATCTTTAGGTACAATTCAACCGGCTGCCCAAAATGGTCCAATATTTTTTTCACCTTCTGGAAAACAGAGTCCGCCAACAGGTCTTTCAATGTTTGCCGCCCGTTTAAAAGCCCCTGTTTCATCAGCAAAGCGGCTGCTTGAGGCGACATAGCGCTGTCAATATTTGTCTCAAAAAAGAGGGCTGCACTCTGGGTGTAAACCGAATCAAACACTGCAGGTAGGGGGTATTGTTGTTCACTTAGCATATGTACAGAACCAAGCAGGAAAACTTTGTTATTTTGCCCTTCTACCTGCCACAGGCAGTGCTTTCCTCCGGCGAAAAGCCGGATCGAAAAAACAAAGATCAAAAGAAAAAGTACAAAGTGTTTTTTCATAGATTTTTTAAACTCCCCGATAGGCCACTTCCACTTTTAAACAGGCGTCCATCACCACCTTGAGGCCAGCTTCCAATGCCAGGCGGGCTGCCTGCTCATTGACAACCCCCAATTGCATCCAAACGACTTTAGCGCCGATGGAAATAGCCTCTTCTACCACTGGCAGCACAAATTCCGACCGTCTAAAAATATCTACAATCTCAACCGGTTCGGTAATGTCTTTTAAGGAAGGGTAGCATGGCAAGTCCAGCACATGTTCCAATTTTGGATTAACCGGGTAAATGGTGAACCCTCGATTTTTTAAATACCTGGCCACGTCGTAGCTGGGCCTGTAAGGTTTGTCCGAAATGCCAACCGCCGCCACTTTGCGGTAATCTTTGACGATTTGGTCAATGTCCTGATTGACCTGTTGCCAAATATCCATTGACTAACTCCTTAATTGTCAAAAGTTCAATAAAAAGCATTCCCTGATGGCATATAAAGATTTTGCGTTCATCAACCTCCTGTCTGGCCAGAATCCCAAAATGACTGTTCAAAGGTTACACCTTTGAGAAACCTTTGAAAAAATCATTAAGAATGTCATTCCGCGCAGGTGGGAATCTCTAAGTTGTTGTTGTAATTATTAGATTCCGCATCAAGTGAGGAATGACATGTTTGGAGAATTCCCGGTTTTTTCAAAAGTTACTTTGATATTGTTGAAGGTTCAAAGCTCCAGTCTATTATTTCAAAGTTTCCGTTAATGCAGCGTGCCTTTTGCAGCCCTGGAACAGCGACCAATTGTCTTTCAATTTCGGCGAACCGAAAGCCAACCTGGTTGGGCGCATGGGCATCCGAGCCCATGGTAACCGGCAACTGAAATTCAGCCAGTAAAGGCCAGATGCTCTGATGCGGATAAGGTTCGCCGATCTCTTTGCGTAAACCTGAAGTGTTGATTTCAACGGCCATGTTCTGCTGCCGGACAAGGTTTAAAAGCTGGCGCACTTCCTGTTCATTGCCGTCCAGTAAACGGGCTTCGTCGCGTTTAATCAAATCGAGATGTCCCAGCACATTAAACAGGCCCGTTTTTACGCCGCGCATCAGCGCCTGCAAATAGTCGGAGTAAATTTCTTTTAACGGTCTGCCTGGGAAATAATAACTAAAAGTCCAGTTGCCGGCCGGCCAGTCACGAATAAAGTGTACGGACAAAATAACGATGTCCATGGGAAAGCGATTTAAAAAATCAGCCAAATAGTCCTCAAAGCCATCATAAAAATCTGCTTCGATGCCGGTTAAAATTTTGATATCTTTGCCAAAACGCGTTTTTAACTTTTCAATTTCATTTAAATAAAAATCTATTTCAGAAAGCGACATGCGGTGGGCCGGGTCAAAATTTTGTGGTAATGGAATATGATCGGTAAAAGCAATTTCATCAAAGCCCAGCTTAAGGGCCTGTTCAACATATTCAGCCATCTGCCCGCTGGCATGTTTGCACAATTTAGTGTGAATGTGATAATCAAGTTTCATAATGTTCTAAAAAGTTTTTAAGTTTTTGTCTGTCTTTAATTTCAAATTCAAGATTTTCCAGCAACTTTTGGCAAAGCAGACGGTACAGCTCAATGTCTGCTGCTTTTTGGTACTTTTTTAACAACTTAAGATGATCTTCAAGGGTATTCAGATCACCCCGTTGCAGCGGGCCGCTTAAAATTTTTGACAGTGGATGTTGATTTAAATTTGTTGAAACCTGGCGAATCAGCGGCCCCAGCCAGGTATTTAAATCCGGTGGCTCAATGCCGCTGGCTTTTAAGATTTGTTCGGCCCAGCTGTAAAGCGCTACCTGAAAGTTAGCAGAAATGGTAGCTACCAGATGCAACAGTTGTTTTTGCTGGTAATCGATCGGCACAATTTTGGTTTTTAATGGATCAAAAATTTTTTGTAAATTATCTTTCAGTTTTGTGTCTCCTTGAAACGTGCAGGTGATGCCCTGCCAGACTTCCGGTGGCAAAAACATGCTGTTAAAGGTCTGCAAAGGATGCAGGCTGCCAATATGCGCTCCACGGTCTCTCAATGGGTTTAGCAGTTCGGCCGGTTTGTTGCCGGAGGTGTGAAAAACAGCGCAATTTTTCAATTGGAAATCTTGCAGTTGTGACACTGTCTCATTAATTCGATCGTCCGGCGTACAAATGGCAATGAACTCAAATGACTTTTGACGAATGTTTACGATGTTTCTAAAAAAAGAGTGGGCTGGTAAAAATGAAGCCCACTCCTCTTTAAAATCTTTTTTTGCATCCAGCAGCAAAATATTAAAACGGTTAAGAGTAGCCATTGCTCTGTAAAGACTGCTGCCCACCTTACCAAAACCAACAATTAAAAAATTCTGCATCCCTTCCCTTTAAATCATTTTAGCAATTTCCGACTAATCGAATTTGTCTCCTTCGAGGCGTTCGCCAATGTATTTATCTTTAGGGAAGAAGCGCATGTAAACAATATCGCTAAAAGTTATGGCTTCTTTGGAATAGGGATTGATGTTCAATTCGTAAAAGGTGTCATCAATAAAATGCGAGGCTTCTTTCCAGGAACTCATGTTGTTCAATTTATTGATGAACTCATTGAATGCCGCTTCATCTTTACGGAACAATTTTTTGATGATCTTTTTACGTGTTCGTCCTTTAATCATATTGTTTAAATCTTCCAGTGGACCTGCGCCGGCAATTTGTTTGGCCAGGTGGTCAGCCAGGTCTTCAGCAACTTTGGAAGATTTATCGGTTTCGCTTGGCTCTACAGGTTCTTCTTCGACCTGTGGTTCATATTCTTGTTCTACAGCAGATTCTGATTCAACGGTGGCTTCTTGCTGAGTCTCGAATGTTGAAGAAGTTTCGTGTTCCGTTTCCACCTCCGGTATGGGGTGCTCTTTCAGTTCAGGCTCAGCAGGGGGTTCATCCATTACCGACTCTTCTTCAACAGGAGCTTCTTCTTCTGCTTCTAATTTGAGTTCTTCTTCCTTAGGTTCTGGTTCTTCTTCCTCTTCTTCTAGTTCAAGTTCATCTTCCTCAAGTTCGGAGAGTTTTTCGTCAAACCGTTCCAATTCTTCAACGGCATCTTTAATTTGTTCCTCCAGCGGCGTCTCTTCGCCAACATCGATATCATCTACCGGAATGGTTAATTCCTGTTCTTCAATGCTTTCAATTTCATCGAAAGAGATTTTTTCTGCGGGCGCTTCAGGCGATTCTTCAAAACGGCCAAACAGAATGTTTTCAATATCCTCAAAAGTCATTTCTGTAAGCTGAATTTGTTTTTGTGCTTGTTCTACACGTTCGACCAAATCGTTTAAATTGCGGTCTTTTAATGCTGCAATCAAAACATCTGTTGGTAGCGAGGTAACCTCTGTACCACGTGCCTCACTCAAAAAATTCATGATGGTTTTAATGACCTTTAAAGTCATTTCCACGCGGTTCTCAGAAAATACTTTTTCATCGATTTTATTGATCAGTGTAACGAACTGTTCCTGTGAAATCCGTTTCAGATATTTTGTATTAAAATAATCCGAAATGGCTTCTTTGTAATAGTCAAACTGGAAAAAATATTTTAAAGTATCGTACACTTCAATGGTAGAAATGATTCTGTTGTCTTTGAAAAGGAATTGGGTCAACGTTCGGTGGGGTTCGATCACAAAATTCATTTGCAATTTTACGGCCCGTTCCAACAGCTGGTTGAATTTAGGTAAACTGAATTGGGCGGTCTGCTTTAGAATATCAAAAATTTGATCAATAAGTACGCGCACTTCTGGCAGATCATAATTAAAACGATCGCTACTGGTGAATTTTTCTTCTTCCTCCCGAATCCACAATTCTACTTCCTGATCAAAAAAATGTTTAATCGACTGGGGAATGTCTAATGTCGTCAGATAAGCAAGAGGCACTTCTTTCATTTTATCCTCGGAGAGCACCTTTTTTCTAATACGCTCAATAAAAACATCCATCACATCTTCTAACATTGCTGTTTCCTCATATTAAATTTTTTTGTTAAAATAAAAGATATAGAGCATAACATCAAATCAATTTGTGATCCATTACTGTTTTAATCCTTGTTTTTAAATTAAAGTTCTGCAATAAATTGTAACCAGACCTTTCGGTGTCGTGGTCCGTCAAATTCGCAGAAGTAAATTCCCTGCCAGGTGCCCAGTTGTAGCTGACCATTTTGTACGAGAATGGTCTCTGAACTGCCAAATAAAGAGGCTTTAATGTGCGCGGCTGAATTGCCTTCAAAATGGTGGTAGTGATCTTCGAAAGGAATTACTTTATTGATTTCGTAAAGAATGTCACGTTGCACTGTGGGATCGGCATTTTCATTAATGGTCACGGCGGCTGTGGTGTGAGGCACAAAAACAATTACCAGGCCATTTTGTAATTTATGCTGCGTTACCGCTTGCTGTACCAGGCGCGTAATATCAATCATTTCGGTTCGATTTGAAGTGCGAACGTCAATTTTTTCCATGAACAACTCTCCTTCCTCTTCATTCGATCAGACACTATAAGATTTAAAATGATTCTATTCGCCAAATATTTTTAATTACGTTAGGAAACCGTTAAAAAAACGTTAATTTTCATTAAAAGGCCTCAAGGCTTTTAAACGCATCTGTCCCTTTGTTTTAGGGTCGGCCCGCCATTGGTAGTTGTAAATAGCGCCTTCCCATTCACCATACATGGCGTTTGGCAATACAATAAAACGTTTTCCAAATTCTTCTTTTAACTGATCAACAGCTTTAAAACGATCGACAATGGATTGATGTTCAAAAATTTGTGCGAAATCATTCAGGTTGTCGCCAAAAAGTAGTAAAATGGTGTGTGTTTTTTGAATGGCCTTCCGTCGCGCTACTTTGCTGGAAGTGGTCGTTCGTAAAAATAAATGATTTTGTTTTACCTGAGGAAAGCCAAATTTTTTAAGATTTTGCAAGGTATAGGCTTTACTTTCTTCCTTGCGATTAGAAACGTAAAAAATGTCCACCCCTTTTTGATCGGCCCAGGTTAAAAAGTCAAGGGCCCCTGGAACTGGTTTGGCCTGAGCAGCCGTCAACCATTGCTGCCAGCCTGCAGGATAGAACAGATTGGTTTTAATTAAATAGGCTTCGTAAGGGCTGTTGTCCAGTACGGTTTCGTCAATGTCAATCACAATGGCTGGCTTTTTGGCTGAGTTTAAGGTGTCGAGCATGGCGGCTAAACGCCATTTGCCCAGATTGTAGGCCTGGTAGCACAGGGCCCGGTATTCAGCTGCTGTTTGCTGGTAAAGTGTAGCCATAACTAAATGTTCATTGGCGTTTAACGGTTTCTTTGTTTGACAGGAGATGGTAACGATTAAAATCAAGCTAAAAAAAAGTGTCATGCGTTGCATTGGATTCTCCTTTTAGTTTTTAATCTGTTTTTATTTGCCTGACCCTTAACCTTCGGTAGCGGTTAAGGGCCGCTGCTACTTCAAAAGTGCGTGGCTGGGCAAAATTGCCCGGATGCTCCTCCGATTTGTGTAAGGGATTCAGGCTGTCCAGTCCCTCGGTCTTCCAAAAATCTTGCAAGCGTTCCAGCAACTGGCGAACGGTCAATTGTCCGTCCATCCACCGGCGGCTTAAAAAATAAAGCGCAAAGCCAATCGCCCGTGTCTGGCTAATATCGACAATTTGTTCAATTTGCTGCAAATCAATATTGGATGTGCCAAATTGGATAGAATTTAGTCCTCTGGCTTCTATTTTTACTTCTTTTTTCCCTTTGGCCGGATTAAAGCTTTCTGGCAGGGGAGAACGTTCGGTTATTGTTTGCCATTCAAATTCTCTCTCAAAGGTTCGGTTTGTGTTTAATTGTTCAGCAATTTTTTTAGCTTCTGCTGTTACCACCTGTGGTTTGTACTCTTTCATCATGATCACCGTATCGGCCACTGAAAAGTAATCGCCGCTACCGCCCATCACTAAAATTGTTGAAATGTTAAAGCGTTCGTACATTTCGCGCACCCGATCAATGAACGGCGTAATCGGTTCAAATTCCTTGTGCACCAGGGCTTGCATTCGCGCGTCGCGAATCATAAAGTTGGTAGCAGAGGTATCTTCATCCACCAGCAACAGGCTGGCGCCGCTTTCCATGGCTTCAATAATATTGGCGGCCTGACTGGTACTGCCGGAGGCGTCCTCCGTGCAAAATCGGGCTGCGTTCCGATTGCCGGGTAGGTGGTTAATGAAGGACCGGATGTCCACTTTTTCAACACGGCGACCGTCTTCGGCCCGGATTTTTACGGCATCCGGAACAGTAACTACGTATTCCCTGCCATCCCCCAAAACATGCGGGTAAACGCCCAGTTCAATGGCTTTTAAAAGCGTTGATTTTCCATGAAAACCGCCGCCGACAATCAATGTAATTCCCTGTGGAATTCCGCAACCTGTAATTTGGGATTGCCCATTTACCGGGTTTGGCAGGCTCAGGCTGATTTTTAGTTCTTCTGGCGATTTAAAAGGGATAGCCTGAGTTCCGGAAAGTGGTTTTGACGAAATGCCGCTTTCTCTGGGTAAAATGGCATCGTCGGCAATCAAGGCCACCAGCCCTTTCTCCTTTAGTTGTTTTTGCAGAGCGAAATAGTTCTCCACATATTCTGCAAATTGTCTGACTTTTAATTGATCGATATTTTGGTAAAAAAGGCTTTGCTCTACAATAAAGGGTAATTCATTAAAGATCATCGCCTCGGCGTGTTGCCCTAAAATAGTTCGGCCTCTGGCCGGCAGTCCAATTTCCATGCGGGCTTCAAAAAACGAGTCAGTAATTTTTAGGGCTGTTCTGGGCAAGATTTCCTGGCTGCCCACATCAATCTGAATGAGTCCGCTTTTGCCAGTACCACGATGCAGGCGGGCCACTTTTTTGATATTCTGGTCTATTATTCGAATAAGGGCATCGGCCAGGCCAAGTTTGCGATGCGGGCTGCGCAACAATTCGGCAGGAAAGCTAACCGCGCTTTGTGCCACGCGTACCCGAATTTTACTGGGCGCAGCAAACGGATCGCCCTGCACATGATCAATAAACAGTGAGAAAAAGTCAAAAGAATATTGCCCCTTGATTTCCTTGTAAGCTTTGTAGCCGCGTCCGTCAATGCGTTTGAGAATGTTTCTTAAATCAACAGTTGACTGCATAGCCTTCCTTTTTCAATAATCAACAAAAGATGAAGAGAATGTTTTAATTTATTTAAACGAAGCCCCACGTTTAAAAATGTGGGGCAATGATTGAAACAGGTTTTTAAGACAGCCAGAATTTAAATAACTCATTTGAATTAGAAAAAAAGCTACTCGACCAGCTGGTAGCCATCTGGAACGCTGAAGTTTTTAGCGTCCAGACTTTTAGTTTGTAAATTAATTAACTCCGTGTGATAGGAAAAATCCGGTTCATTTTTTGACGGTTTCTTTTTCGTTTTTTCTTTTAATTTTTTCTTAAGAAATCCGCCGAACATTCCACCAGGATTTGTAATGTCTACTTCCGGTTGGTCTTCTTGTTCCATAGCGCTCTTTTTACCGGAGCGTGTAGCGAAATACTTGCCATCAACCAGAACAGGAATTCCTTCAATTTTTTTCATTTCCTGAACAAATTTGGAATCCATCATTTTAGACATCTTCTTATTCGATTTGCTCATGGCCTGAAACATTTGCAACCAGTTCAAACCAAGGATGGCATTCGTTTCAATATCTGCACCAATTCCGACTGATTTCAAATACTTCATCTGAAAATTCTGCTCTTCTTTCATGGCATTTTCAAATTCTTTGCTGGCTTTGGTTGTCCAGACATCAGTGAACAAGCTGTCCTTGCCTTTTTCTCCGGTTTCGGTGTTCAGCCATTCGGTAATCCAAAAAACGTGATATTCCTTAGCCGGAAATTTATTGATTGTTTTGCTTTTACCGGTTGGCACAACTTTAAAGACCTGGCGGGTAATCTTAATATTGTTTTCTGTTTCCTGGTATCCTTCTTCCGTTTCGCCCTCAGTCGTTTCCATTTCACCTTGCATCTCTTCGTCTTCAAATTTTATTTTTTCGATTGGACGGACACGGTACCGTTTTTTTTCATGTAAAAGCTCATAGATTTTCATTGCTTCTAAATCGACGATTTCGCCCTTTTGTTTTTCACCGAACAACAGTTTAGAGATCATCTGTCCCATCATTCCCTGAGCTTTAAATTCGTTTTGGCTCTCTTTGTGCTGTTTTAAATCTTGCAGCAAGATGGTTTCGTGGCTAGCAAATTCACCAAAGCCTTTAAATTTAACTTTGGTTTTGCTTTCCCTGATTACACCTCCCATTAAAAGGTTTAAAACTAAAAACAGAACCATATTGGTTAAAATGATTTGCCTCATGATTGCCCCTCCTCAATTTATGTTTAGAAACTTTACTAATCATACTAATTTATTGAAATTTTTCTAAGTTTTTTCTGCGTATTCTTTTTTAACTCAATGTCCATCAGGTGATTTATCAAGATCGAAGAACAATTTTCATAAATTCCTTTTAGAGATTCAAGCTAAGTCTTAAAAGATCGTTTGTCAATCTTATTCAAGCCAGCTAAGCGGATTGTAGGTTTTTTTGCTGCCATAAATTCCAAATCGTAAACTTACCGGCCCTAAATAACCGGAATCTCCAACTTTACCAATGATTTGATTTTGTCGAACCGTTGCATTTTTATAAACGTAAATCTGGGCCAAATGGGAATAAATGGAGTAAAAACCTTTTCCATGATCGACAATTACGGTGTTGCCATAACCGGGTAAAAAGGTTATGATTCGTACAACTCCAGGGAAAATACATTTTACCGGAGTTCCTGGCCGGGCCTTGATTTCAATATCTGTGTTTTTAATGTAGGTCTTGGAAACTGGATCACGTTGTTTGCCGTAACGTGTAATGACCTTGCCTTTCACTGGCCAGGGCAGTTTGCCTTTGGCTTTTCTGAAATTTTCAAAATTAAAGGATATTTCCGTTGATTTTGCAGGTACCGTTTGCTTTGCTTTAGCCAGGCGTTCTTTTTCCAGCGCGGCAATTAAATCAAGAAGCTGCTTGCGCTGACGATCTTTTTCTGTTAATTGTTTTTGGTAGCTGTAATGGGTTGATTTCAATTTCCGTAAAAGGTTTTGTTTTTCAGCCTTTCGGGCCAGGTATTGATTAGTCTTTTTTTGAATTTCTCTTAAGGCCAGGTTTTTTTGCTGTAAATTACTTTGCAGTGTGCGTTTAATGGCTGCAATTTGTTGTCGTTTGTTTTCAATAATTTTAATCAGATTGGCATCGTGGCGGGCGATTTGTTGTAAATATTTTATGCGCACCAGCGCCTGATTGATGGAGCGCGCACTTATCAGCAGTTCAATGTTTTTTACACGCCCATATTTATATGAATAAAAG
>JAGHBR010000139.1 GCA_021160885.1 Caldisericaceae bacterium | reverse complement strand
GAATGACTCAAAACGTACAACGTTAAAAATAATAGCCGAAAAAACAGGTGTTTCTGTTACAACCGTTTCCAGAGTACTGAACGGACAGGCCACTCGTTACAGAATAAGTAAAGAAACCTCTGAAAAAATTTACAAATGTGCTAAAGAGTTGCATTACACACCGGATAGCCTGGCTCGTGGACTTCGACTTAAACGTACGCATATCATCGGATTAATAATTCCTGATATCTCAAACCCCTTTTTCGCTACCATCGCTTATAATATTGAAGTCGAAGCCAGAAAAGCCGGTTACTCAATTATGCTTTGTGATAGTGAAGAGAATACGGAACTTGAGATAGAATCAATCAAACTTCTGCAAAGCAGAAAAGTTGATGGCTTGTTAATTTGTCCGGTTGGCCAAAAAAGCGAGCATTTAGAACGATTACATAATGAGGGAATCCCATTAGTCATTGTTGACCGTTATTTTCCAGACTTACCTTTTTCATATGTTGTTTCTGATAATTATAATGGGGCAAAGGCGGCTGTTGAATATCTTATTGAAAATGGACATAAAAAAATTGCTTGTATTCAAGGTTTATTAAATACGCGCGTTAACGATGATCGTGTTCGTGGATACAAAGACGCACATATAAAACACGGCCTGACCATCGATGAAACATTAATAGTAGGTGATAGCTTTGGGGAAAAAAATGGCTATATTGGAGCAAAATTAATCTTAAGCAGATCATCACCAACTGCCATTTTTGCTGCCAGTAATTTAATAGCACTTGGTTCCTTAAGGGCTATCTCTGAAGAAGGCTTTAAAATACCCGATGATATTTCGATTATCTCTTTCGATGACCAACCATATACAGAATATTTAGCCACACCTTTAACTACTATTGCGCAACCACATAGTGAAATGGGGCAGATTGCTGTGAAATTAATTATTGAACAAATAGAATCTAAAGGGAATTTTAATCCCGTAAAATTAAAACTTCCCACTAAACTAATAAAACGTAAATCTGTAAAGCGCTTATCATGAGTATTCTTAAAGATTTGCTTTAATATCGCTTTCGCTGAAATCACGCTTTTTATTGTTAATTACCGAATAGATCTGAATTATTTAAGGAACAAAGCCCATCTGAGTTTCTAAATCTTCTGCCACCACTGACGAACCCTGTTGCCCACCTGTTCAAAAATCACGTAAAGCACGGGCACAATAATCAGAGTCAGCAAGGTGCTGGTGGTTAAACCGCCAATCACCGCCCGGGCCAGCGGCGACCAGTTTTCGGAACCACTCCCTAATTCCAGCGCCAGAGGTACCATGCCCAGAATTGTGGTCATTGCCGTCATTAACACCGGCCGCATGCGCACACGTCCTCCCTCTTCAACTGCCTCGTACAGCGCTTTACCCTTATGGCGCAACTGATTGACGTAATCAACCAGCACAATTCCATTGTTAACCACAATGCCCACCAGCATCACAATACCAACCAGAGCCATTACACTTAAGGTTGTGCCCGTTAAAAACAAAGCCCACAACACCCCAATAATCGAAAGCGGCACCGTAAACATGATGATAAAAGGATCGACCAGCGATTCAAACTGCGAGGCCATAATCATGTAAACCAGCAGAATGGCTGCAAAAAACGCGATGGTTAAATAAAAGAAAGATTCCTGCTGATCTTCTGCTGTTCCACCAATGACCACCTGAAATTCTCCTGGAATATTCATTCCATCGATGGTAGCGCTAATTTTACGCACCGCAGATGAAAGATCGATGCCCGAAAGATCACAACCTACCGACACAAAGCGTTCCTGGTTTTCGCGGTAAATGGTTGAAGGAGCATCATCTTCCACAATTTGCGCTACCTGCTCCAGAGGGATCATCTTCCCGTTAAGCGTTGGAATCAACAGACGCTTAAGTGCATCACGGCTTTGGCGGTAAGGTTTGTCCAATTGTACCAGAATATCGTATTCATCACCGGCTTCACGGTAACGGGCTGCAACCTTCCCTTGAATGGCGGTAGAAATCATATCCGCCACTAAAAACGGAGACAGCTTTAAATCATTCAAGCGGTTAATATCCGGTACAATGCGTAGTTCTCTGCCCCCTTCTTTCATGTTGATGTCGATGTCCACCAGCCCTTCAATCTTTTCCATTCTGTCTTTAAGCTGATGTGCAATCTGTTTGGCCTGGGCCAGGTCATGACCAAAAATTTTGACTTCAATGGCACGTTCTGTAGAAATCATGCCCTGCTGAATAAACTGGTAGGTAATCCCAGGAATTTCATCCAATCGCTTTCGGAAAGCATCTTCAATTTCCGTCTGAGAACGATTGCGCTCTTCCATGGGGGTTAAGCGAACACGGAAATTGATAGCCTCGCTACCAGAGCCGCCAAACAAGGCAAAAATTCCTTCACCAGCGCCAAAAATGGCCAGCACATCGGTCGCTTCCGGTATTTCTTCCTTGATTACCTGCTCCAGTTGCAACACGGTTTTACGTGTTTGATCCAGGGGCGTACCTTTTTCCCGCAAAACAGTAAGTGCAATAAAGCCCTGATCCGATTTGGGCAAAAATTCGCCGCCAATGAAAGGCAGCAACAATAAAGAAAAAATAAACAAAAGACTGGTTAGGCCAATTACTATCTTTTTGTGCTTTAGCGACCAGTGTAAAACTTTTTGGTAACGGGAACTCAATCGCTCTAAAAAGCTGGTAATCTGGTTTTTAAATTTTGCTAGGCGGATTTTTTGCATTTCGCTTTCTGTTTTCAGAATGCGTGCGCTAAGCATGGGCACCAGGGTCAGGGCAATAATCAGCGAAGCAAACAGACTGAAGGTAATGGTTACCACCATGTCATTGAACAATTCACCGGCAATGCCAGGCACAAAAAGAACAGGTAAAAAGACCCCAATGGTCGTCAAGGTCGATGCCGTAATAGCCATGCCCACTTCCGAAGCGCCTATATTGGCCGCCTCCGGACGATCAAAGCCCAGTTCGCGGTGACGGTAGATATTTTCCAGAACTACGATGGAATTATCCACCAGCATGCCGATGGCCAGCGCCAAACCCGCCATGGAAATGATGTTCAAGGTTAAATTGGCCAGCATCATAACCGCAAAGGTTGCGATCACCGAAATGGGAATTGCCAGCCCCATAATGATGCTGCCCCGCAAGTTACGTAAAAAGAAATAAATAACCGCAAAGGCAATAAAAAAGGCTAACACTGCTGTATTGCCTAAATTGCCGACCGAACGCAAAATGTATTCTGATTGGTCATAAACAATTTTCAACTCCACATCACGTGGTAAAAAATCTTTAATTTCTTTAATGGCATTTTTAACATTGCGACAGGCCTGAACGGTGTTAGCATCTGATTGCTTAAAAACACGCATGTAAACACCCTGATTGTAATTGACGCGAACGTCGCTGCGTAGCTCTTTAAAACCATCTTCCACCTCGGCTACCTCTTTGAGAAGAAGAGGGATTCCCTTTTCGTATTTCAAAACAACGTTTTTTAATTGCTCAATGGAGCTGAAATCACTGGCAATGTGCAAATTGAAGTTTGTAGTACTGGTTTCAATACTACCAGCAGGAAAAAGTCCACCGGCTGCCCGGATGGCACGGGTTACGTCCACCGGCGAAAGATGATGCGCAGCTAATTTGATGGGGTTAAGGCGCACATTAATCTGGCGCTGTAAACCACCCTGGGTTTCCACCGAAGCCACGCCTTCCACCCGTTCCAACAATGGTTCGATGCGGTCTTCGCCCAACTGTCTCAGTTCTGCCGGACCCATGGTCGGAGAATTAATCAGAATGAAATTGATCGGCATCATGGAAGGATCAAATGCAAACGTCAGTGGTTCGCTGGCCTCATCTGGTAAATAATCTCGCACCAGATCAATCCGTTTACGCACATCATTTTCGGCCTGATCAATATCGGTTCCCCAATCAAATTCCAGTAAGGTAATGCAAACTCCCTGACTGACCTGAGAAGAAACTTTTTTGACATTTTTGGTGGCCGAAACGGCTTCTTCGATGGGGCGGGCAATTAAATTTTCCATATCTTCCGGACCAACACCGGAATATTGGCTGATTATGCCCACTACCGGAAAATCAATATCCGGGAACAAATCTATTTTTAATTGCGAAAAAGAAAACAAAGCAAAACCGATGATGATCAGGTAAATCATGCTCAACGTAACACGTTTGCGAATGGAAATTTCAACTAATTTCATTTTTTCTCCGATGATTGATTTTTTATTACACCTTTGTAAGTTCCAATACTTTTTTTTAGTAGGCTTCCACTATTTTAACCTTTTGTCCTTCCTTCAACAAACGTTGTCCCACCACAATTACCGAATCACCAAAAGCCAATCCCTTTTTAATTTCCAGCCTATCGCCTGCATTCAGGCCGCTTTCTATTTGCTTTAAAACAGCTTTACCATTTTTGACAGAAAAAACAAAATATTCCCTTTCGGCATGTGGCTTGCCAGTTTCCGGATCAACACGCACGCTGGTTTGCGAAAGAACCGCATTGTCCGGAATGACCACTACGTTTTTATGAACCTTCAATTCAATTTCGAACAAACCGTAAAGCCCTGAAGTCAGCAATCCAGGTTGGTTGTTAAACAAAGCCTCAACAGTAAAAGTACGACTCATTGGATCAATGGCCGGATCGATCTTAATAACCTTTCCGGTAAATGTTTTATTTTTTATTGCCGGGAAATAAGCCCGAACTTTTTGGCCCATTTTAATTTTCTGGAAATAGAGGTCCGGCAGGTAAAGTTTGGCTTTCATGAATTGGGGATTAATGATTTTAACTACCGGCTGGCCCATGGGCGCCAGTTGTCCCCTTTCGTAAAAAATACTACCTACAATGCCGGCAAACGGCGCTTTAAGAGTGGTGTTTTCAAATTGTTCCGAGGCCTGTCCCAGTGCCGCTTTGGCCTGTGCCAGGCCGGCTTCTGCTTCCTGCATGGCGCTTTTCATCTTTTCCCATTGCTGTTGACTAATGGCCTTCTGTTCAAACAGACGTTGATAGCGTTCAAAATCCTGTTTTACATTTTTGTAACGGGCCAAAGCGGAGTTAAAAACAGCTTCAGCCTGCTTTTTAGCTTGCAAAAGAAGACGATCATCCAGCTTTACAATCACCTCGCCGGCAGACACTTTGCTACCCACCGGCTTGACGATTTCTTTCAACTGTTCGCTTACCTTGCTTATGACCAGCGCATCGTTCACCGCCTCCAAATTACCGGTAATCTCAACTACAGAGCGAATGGAATCCGGCTTTAGCACAAGTACATTTACAGGAACAGCCCGCTCTTCTTTTTTCTCTTCTGACTTTTGGCAGGAAAAAACCAGACCAGCAATCAAGAATAAAAACATCATTTTTTTGAACATCTCTTTATCTCCTGATTTTAATTTCTGCTCTCACTGCTTTGCCAGAGCACTTGCAGTTGTCCAATGGCTTTAAGCAACCTTAATTGACTAATATTGTAATCAAAAATACCCTTGCGGTAACTGAGCTCAGCATTGATAAAAGCCGTTTGAGCATTAAGAACTTCAACCTGGGTGCTGACGCCCTCTTTGTACATTAAATCAGCCAAACGTAACGTTTCCTGCGCTTCCTGAAAGGCCGCCTCTAAACTGACTAAATTTTGCTCGGCTTCCTGGAACTGATGGTAACTGTTCTTAACCTCCAGCAAAATCGCTTTGCGCAATTGTTCCTGTTGTAATTCCATTTTTTTGGATTGAATGAAAGATTGCTGTAGTTCAAACACTCTTTTTGCCCCTTCAAACAAGGGCCACTGTATAACCACACCCGCCGCCTTGGAACGGGTGTAATCTTTAGCTGTCACGTTGGCCTTTTCCAGAAAGGCCTGATGCTGCACATTGGCTGTCAACACAACCTGTGGCACAAATCTTGAGCCGGCAATCCATTTTTGCCTGGAGCTCATGGTCTTCTGGTGTTCCAGACTCTTTAAATCAGGCCGGCTTTGCAAGGCGATAGTTTGTAGTTCCGCTAACGATTTCTTTTTTAAGGCAGGCCAAAAATGCTTGACCACCAGACTGTCCAGAATGACAATTGAATCTTCTGCGGCTAAATTCAAAATAAATTTGAGATTCTCCTGACTCATCTGCAATTTATTTTTGGCAGAAGTCAGCGCTGGAATGGTTTGCGAAAGGCGCGCTTTTGCCCGCAAAAAATCCAGTTGAGATGCTGTTCCGGCCTGGTAAAATTTTTCAACCTGCTCAAAGTTAGCTTTTGCTGCGGCCCAGGCCTTTTGATTCACACGCAACAAATCATTGGACAACATTACCTGATAATATGCTTCAATAGCCTTAAAAGCCACTTCCTGTTCTTTGCCTTTCAACATTTGCAACAGCGATTTCCGGGCATGCCGCTGAATGCTGAAATTGGCCAGCCTGGCGCCCCCTAAAAAAAGCGGGTACTGCAACTGCAAGGCATGCGTAAAATTGTATTTTGTACCAATCCGAAAACGATTTCCCATAAAAACAAGAACCGGCAGTTCCACATTGTTTACAGCTTGAAAACTGTAATTAACCGTGGGCAAAAAATCGCTAATCGATTTGTAAACGTTGAATTTTTGATTCTTGATGTCCTGCTTTAAAATCTTAAGCTCTAAGTTTTGCTTAAGCCCTACATCAACCACCTGCTCCCAGCTCAATGCAACAACATCACCGGCAAATGCCATAGTAGCATTAAACCAAAAGGCAAGTAACACTAAGGTCAATTTTTTCATGCTTATCCTCCAAACCTATTGGTGACATTCAGGAGACGCACCTCTTAAGGTTTCATTTATCACGGTTTAAAAACAAGTGTTTTTTCCAGAAATTGAAAACGCGTTGCAGATTTTCTTCTGAAAAGGCCTGCTCATCCTGAAAGACGAATTTTCGAATACTCAATTGATTTAAAATGCCAAGAATGGTCTGCATTATGATTTCAGTATCCTCTTCCGCAGCAATGTAACCTTGTTGTTTTCCTAATAGCAGAAGATTCTTAAAATCGTCGAGCAAAGGTAACATTTGTCTTAACATTTCCTGCTTCACTTTTTCCGGGGTAGAAAAAAGATGAATCATGGCATAAAAGCGAAAAAAATGTGGATTATTTTCAACAAAATGTTTACGTCCCTGTAAAAGTCCCCACATTTTGTCCAGGAAATCCTCATGAGGTTCAATATATCTGTTTCGATATTCGACAACTAGTTTGTGGGCAAAATGTAACATTTCCAGGATTAAAGTCTCTTTGTCTTTAAAATAGTAATACAGGGTCGGTTTCTGCACGCCCACGGCCTGACAAATTTGTCGGATCGAAACGCGTTCAAATCCGTAATTGGCAAACAGTTTAGCAGCAGCATGAAAAATACGATTTTTTGTATCCACACTTTTTATAGATTCGGTTTGTGACACTATTCACCTCCCTTCACTTACCTACCGGTCGGTATATAAATTAAGTAACCATTAGATATTTCGCAAGTTATTTTCTTAATTTTTGATTTAAAGAAAGAATGCCTGGCCAACAACTCACCAGGCATTCTTTTGATCAAAATGATACTGTGCTGATCAATTGCCTTATAAATTACACGGTTTACACTTAATGTGACTCACTAAATCGCGTCAGCAGAATGGCAATTTTATCCTGGATCAAATTGATTTTGGGCGTTGGAACGGAATAATTATTAAACATCATGACAAATAGTAAAGGAGTTTTTGATTCCAGCCCGGTGTAACCGGATAAAGCCCGCATATGTTGCACATAACCCGTTTTGGCATGTACCTGACCTTGAGCTGGAGTGCCGCGCATTCTATTTTTCAAGGTTCCATCAATACCTGCGACGGGCAATGATTCAAGAAAATAGTTAAAATAGGGATGATGATACATAAAACGCAGGAGTGTGGCTGTGGCCATGGGCGCAATAAAATTTTTACGCGATAGTCCCGAACCATCCACATTAATAAAATGTTCATCTGCCACACCAATTGAATTTAAAAATTCATGAACCACTTGAGCGCCGCGTTCAAACGATCCCTCACCTTTAAAGATCGCACCCAATGTTTTCAACAGCTGTTCCGCATAAAAATTGTGGCTTGGTTTATTTACCACTTTAATAATTTCGGCCAAAGGTGGGGATTGATGTGTGAAGAGCAATTTCAAGGAATCCTGAAAAGCCGGCTTTTCTGAAGCCACTATGACCTGTATTGCGCTAACGTCAATGCCATTCTGTTCAAATGTTTTTTTCAGCTGTTCCACAAAAAATAACCCCGGCTCTGGGACAGAAATTGATTCCCATAAAGTATCTGCATCTAAAGCCAAATTCCCCTGAACCACAATTTTATTAGTACCATGCAGGCGAGTGATTTCTGCCATAGAATCGAAAGAAAGTTGCGCAGTCAGTGCCTTATTTACAATTTGTACTTGTGCTGAAGACGGAAACATTTGCACATGAACCGGCCTTCCTGGTAAGGAATCAGGCCAAACAGCGATATCCACACAATTGTCATTTAGAGCAAGGGCTGAAATCTTGGCTGAGTACCAGTAGGGTTCATCGTCCCAGTTCCAGCCATCGCCGAGGGCCGGGCCGCTAAAGTAACTTTCATCCCCAATGATTTTACCCTTAATCTGCCTAATACCTTTTTCCTTTAATGAATCTGCCCACATTTTAAAAACCGCCAACCGGTTTCCCTTAAAAAATCTTCCTGAGATGGTTGGATCTCCGGAACCTGATACGATTAAATCCCCTTCCAATACGCTATCCTGAATAGTGCCCCGGTAGCTGACTTTTGTCTTAAATACCCATTCTGGCCCCAATTTCACCAAAGCCGCAGCAGTGGTGAACAACTTCATATTGGAAGCAGGCACCATTAATTTAAAAGGGTTTTGTGAAAATAATATTTTTCCGTCTTTCAACGATTCAACATAAATCCCTACATGAGCATTTGCCAGTGTAGGATCATCCAATAAAAATTGAATCTGCTTTTGCAGCTGGTTAAGTTGTTGTCCTTTTTTAGTTAATAACAAAGTGGGTGAACAATTAGAGATTAAAACAGAAATCAAGGTTAAGATTAAAAGATTAAAAATTCTGCGCATTCTTCGGTTCCTTTTGTTTAAAACAGAATTAAAAATGAGCTGTTGATTTTAAAACTTTTCCTTCTTTTAAGTGTTAAATCAGTAAAACTGCTAATTAAATAAAAAAAGGCGAAAACATATGTTTCCGCCTTTTTATGCAAAAAGATTCTAAAAGTTTACAGAGCTTCTTTTAAACCTTTACCAGCGCGGAACACAGGTACCTTGCGGGCCGGGATTTGAATTTCAGCGCCAGTCTGAGGGTTGCGGCCCTTACGAGCTGCTCTTTCAGAAACGGCAAAAGTACCAAAACCAACCAGAGATACGCTTTCCCCATTGGCTAAACTGCTTTTAACAGCATTAACAAATGCATTAACTGCATCTTCTGCCTGCCGTTTGGTCAAGTTTGCATCCTGAGCTACCTTGGCTACGAGTTCTTGTTTGTTCATATTCTTAGTCCTCCTACAAAATTAAAACTTAAACAGTATCAATTAGCTACGGTTTAATTTCAGTAGAATTATCAATAAAATCAAGTGTTTTACGATTTTTTTTAAAAAAAATTAAATAATCGTTTAAAAAATGAAAAATGAATAAAATTGTGTAATATTTAGATT
>JAGHBR010000307.1 GCA_021160885.1 Caldisericaceae bacterium | reverse complement strand
CTCGAAACTAACATTCCCGCTGTGTTTGCCGGTGGCGATTGCGTAACCGGGCCGGATGTGGTGGTTAATGCCATGTTTGCCGGACGTAAAGCTGCCATATCCATTGACCGCTACCTGAACAACCAGGATTTAAGCGAGGGGCGAGAACTGGAAGGCCCCTTTGAACCGACCTTTGAAGTGGACACCGAAGGTATTCCCACCAAATGGCGCGTGGAAATGCCTGTTATTGAACTGGAACGGCGGCGTACTTTTGAAGAAGTACACCTGGGCTACACGCCTGAAATGGCCATGCAGGAAGCGGCCCGTTGCCTGGCTTGCGGTATTTGCTGTGATTGCCAGTTGTGTTCCACCATTTGCGAAGCCAAGGCCATCGATTACAATCAAAAGGACGAAATTATAGAGGTTGAGGTGGGCACCATCATTCTGGCAACCGGTTTTAAAACTTTTGATCCGCGTAAAATTCCCACCTATGGTTATGGTCATTACCAGAATGTATTTACCAGTCTGGAAATAGAACGATTGATTAACTCCGCCGGACCTACCGGTGGCGAAATTATTCTGCAAAACGGCCAAAAACCCCAAAGTGTGGGAATTATTCATTGTGTCGGCTCACGGGACGTGCACCACCATGCTTATTGTTCCCGCGTTTGCTGCATGTACTCATTGAAGTTTGCCCATCTGCTGCACGAACGCCTGGGCGCTGAAGTTTACAATTTCTACATCGATATGCGCGCCTTTGGCAAAGGTTACGAAGAGTTTTACGACCGCATTCTGAAAGAAGGCGCTCATTTGATTCGCGGACGTGTAGCCGAAGTAACCGACGTGGCGCTTGACCCGTCGGAAAAAGGTAAGCTAATCATCCGCGTGGAAGACACCATGGTGGGCATGGTACGGCGCATTCCGGTGGATATGGTCATTCTGTCGGTTGGTCTTGAAGCCCAGCCTGATGCAGATCAGATTCGCCGTTTGTTCAATATTTCCTGCAGTACCGAGGGTTTCTTTCTGGAACGGCACCCAAAATTGGCGCCTGTTTCTACCTTTACTGACGGAGTCTTTTTGGCTGGCGCCTGCCAGGGGCCCAAGGACATTCCCGATGCTGTAGCCCAGGCCGGTGCTGCAGCAGCCGAAGCCCTATCTTTGATTGACCGGGGAGAGGTGGAATTGGAACCCAACACGGCCTGGATTAACGAAGAAATCTGTTCCGGCTGCCAGACCTGTGTGGGCTTGTGTCCTTTCACGGCCATTAGTTACGACGCCGAAAAACATATTTCGGTGGTGAATGAAGTGTTGTGCAAAGGCTGCGGCACTTGCGTGGCTGCCTGTCCCAGCGGTGCTGCGCGTCAGCATCTGTTTTTAGATGAAGAAATTTTCGCTGAAATCGAAGGTGTGTTGATGGTGTAAAAGTTTTGTGCAGCGATGTGTTGTGTCTTGTAGCTGAAAAATTTTGTAAGGCAAGCTTCAACTTGCGACTTAACCCTTACCAATTAATGCAGGGGAGATATTATGTTTGAACCTAAAATTGTTGCTTTCTTTTGTACCTGGTGTACTTACACTGCGGCCGATTTGGCCGGGACTGCGCGCATGCAATACGCTCCAAATGCACGCATTATTCGTGTGATGTGTTCGGGACGCATTGACCCGCAGTTTGTACTCGATGCCTTTCGCAAAGGAGCGGACGGTGTGTTGATCGGCGGTTGTCATCCGGGAGATTGCCATTATCAGGAAGGCAACTACAAAGCCTTGCGTCGCTATCATTTGCTACAGCGATTACTGGAACAAATGGGCATCGAAAAAGAGCGCCTGCGCCTGGAATGGATTTCGGCTTCGGAAGGCGATAAGGTAAAGCAGGTCATCAATGACATGACCGAAACCATTCGCAGGCTGGGACCTTTAAATATTATGGAATTACCGGAACAGGAGCCGGTGCGCGCAGCTTCGCTGACCTGATGAAAATCAATTTTTAATGAGGGCTAAACGATGAGTAAACCAAAAGTCGCATTTTACTGGTGCGCCAGTTGCGGCGGCTGCGAAGAAGCCGTTGTTGACCTGGCCGAAAATATTTTAGACGTGGTGAATGCCGTGGACATTGTGTTCTGGCCGGTGGCCCTAGATTTTAAACGCGAAGATGTGGAACAGATGGAAGACCATGAGATTGACGTGACATTTCTAAATGGCGCCATTCGTTTAAAAGAACAGGAAGAGATGGCCAAACTACTGCGCCAGAAATCAAAATTGATGATTGCCTTTGGCAGTTGTTCTCACCTCGGAGGTATTCCTGGTCTGGGCAATCTGTGGAACCGCAATGAAATTTTTCAAAGGGCATACCATGAAGTGTCATCTTTGGAAGAGCACAACGGCAAACATCCGGAAACCCATGTTAAGGTGCCGGAAGGCGAACTGGAATTGCCGGAATTCTACCATACCGTGCACGCCCTGAATCAGGTAGTAGAAGTGGACTACTATTTACCTGGCTGTCCCCCCACGCCCAAATTATTGTTGCAGGCCGTGCAGGCTATTTTGCAAGACAATTTACCGGAACGTGGCACGGTGCTGGCGCCAGATAAAGCGCTTTGTGAAGAATGTCCGCGCAATGAAAGCAAACCGGAAAAACTATTGATAACCGATATTAAACGACCGCATCAGGTGCATGTCGATCCGGAAAAATGTCTGCTGGCACAGGGCGTGATTTGCATGGGGCCGGCTACAAGGGCAGGCTGTGAAGCGCTTTGCATTAACGGTAACATGCCCTGCACCGGTTGTTTTGGTCCCACTTCTAAAGTACTCGATCAGGGCGCCAAAGCATTGTCTGCCGTTGCCTCCATTTTAGATTATAACGAAGAAGAAGATATCCAACAGGTAATGAATAAAATCGCTGATCCGGTGGGCACTTTTTACCGTTACGGTCTGCCGGTTTCCATGTTACAGAGAAGAAATCTTGCAAAAACAAAAAGCTGATTTTTTGCCTGCTTTTAAATTGGGCAAAAAGAGCGTGTCAAGGCATTCAATAAACATTGGAGAAATACCATGGGACGTAAAGTTACCATTGATCCAATTACGCGACTGGAAGGTCATGGTAAAATTGCCATTTTTTTAAATGATGATGGTAATGTTGAGCGGGCATATTTTCAGATTCCGGAGTTGCGCGGCTTTGAAAAATTTGCCGAAGGGCGGCAGGCCGAGGATATGCCGCAAATTACTTCACGCATCTGCGGCGTGTGTCCAACGGCGCATCACATGGCTTCCACCAAAACTTTGGATGATCTTTACAAGATTGAGTCCACGCCAACTGCCAGGAAGATTCGTGAGCTGGTGTACAATACCTTTATGGTAGAAGACCACGCGCTGCATTTTTTCTTTTTAGGCGGTCCCGATTTTGTTACTGGTCCCGATGCCCCCAAACAGGCGCGCAATATTTTGGGCGTGCTGCAAAAAGTGGGCACTGAAACCGGATTAAAAGTAATTGGCATGCGCCGCCAGCTTAGAGAACTAATCACCGAAATGGGCGGTAAAGTGGTTCATCCGGTGTTAGGTTTGCCCGGTGGTGTGGCTAAAAAAATGACGAAAGAAGTTCAGCAACGATTTGTTGAGGTGGGGCGGCAGGCTGTGGAATTTGCTCTGTTCAGTCTGCAATTGTTTGAAGATGTGGTTCTAAACAATTCGGCTTACGTGGACATCATCACTTCGCAAGCTTACACACACAAAACTTACTACATGGGCCTGGTAGATGACAACAATCATGTTAATTTTTACGATGGTTGGATTCGTGTGGTCGATCCCGAAGGCAAGGAGTTTGCCCGTTTTAAAGTACAGCAATATCTGGACTGGATTGCCGAACATGTGGAACCTTGGACTTACGTAAAATTCCCATTCCTTAAAAAGGTTGGCTGGAATGGCTTTAAAGACGGTGTCAAATCAGGCATTTACAGTGTGGCGCCACTAGCTCGTTTAAATGCTTCTGATGGTATGGCCACGCCCAGGGCACAGGAGTACTATTTGAAATTTTACGAAACGCTGGGCGGTAAACCGGTTCATTTTACGCTGGCCAATCACTGGGCCCGCTTAATCGAATTGCTCTACGCAGCTGAACGGATGGTAGAACTGGCCAACGATCCGGAAATCACAAGTGACAACATTCGCAACCTGCCCATGAAAACCCCATCAGAAGGTATTGGTGTGGTGGAAGCCCCGCGTGGTACATTAATTCATCATTACCAGACCGATGAACAGGGCATCATTACTAAAGCCAACCTGATTGTGGCAACACAAAACAATGCGGCTCGCATTGCCATGTCGGTGGACAAGGCTGCCAAAAGCCTGATTAAAGATGGGCATTATGATGACGGCATCCTGAACCAGATTGAAATGGCTTTCCGTGCCTATGACCCCTGCCATGCCTGTGCCACGCATTCCTTTCCCGGAGAACTGCCATTAATTTACCAGTTCTTTAACAGCAAAGGTCAAAAACTCTGGGAAATCATCAGGGGCAGCCGGGATGAATGAACAACAAGAAAATAGCCTTGTTTTAGGATTGGGCAATCCTCTTTTGGGCGATGACCGCATAGGTCTGCATTTGGTTGAAGATCTGGCTAAAATTAATAGTTTAGCCGGGCTGGCCCGCTTTCAGTGTTCTGTACAAGCCGGTCTCTATTTACTGGACTTACTGATTGGCTTTCAACAGGTCATTTTTGTCGACAGTCTTGTACACCCGCAGGAGGAACCGGGCCATGTAAAATGCTGGCAGATGCCAGAAACTGCTTCTTACATTAAGGGCAGTTCGCCCCATTACATCGGCGTTCACTCCATGTTGACAATAGGTGAAAAGTTAAATCTTAGATTGCCCGAAAAACTCTGGCTAATCGGCATTACCATCAAAGATGGCTTACAAATCAGCGAACATTTTAGTCGGCCCATTCGTCAAAAATACCCGCAAATCCTGAATCAGGTTAAACGACAGGTGGAGGAAATATTATTGCACAAAATAAAAACTGCCAAAGTCAGAGACCCTGCCTTACCGGTGAATTTGTTTTAAAATCAAAACGTCTGCAAAGGCCAGGGCTTTTCGAATGCATGGCGACCTTGAATTGAAGATTCAATACTTACTCTACCAAAACATCAATAAAGAAACGATAGATGCTCTTGTATTGTTAAAAATTGCTTTTCCTTAAATTTTAGAGCCTTTCTCCCGTATCAATTCAAAATATTCAATCATTCAACATTCAAAATTCAAAATTCACCATTTAACATCCTCCTTATTGTCTAATATTGTCCCCAACTGGCAATAACTGCCATTTTTTTTGGTAATTAGGAAAAAGATTAACTAAATTGTCTTAAGAAAACATTCACTTGAATGCTGCCTTTGGAGGGCAGTACAATGAAAAAGTTTTTTGCCCAATTAAATTCGATTGACCAGCTGTTTGCTGTTTTACGAATTTTAACCCTGGTTGGTGGCCTGGCCTGGATTTTAATTGCACCGCTTTCTCAACAACATCGCCAATTTCTGTTCTACAATTTTTTGTTTTTTTCTTTGTACAGCATTGGTCTTTACATTTACCTCTATTTTCATCTAGAACAAATTCGTCAGGCCTATCTGGTAGTGCTGGTACTGGATTTATTGTTCTTGTTTAACTTAGCCCGTTACACCGGCGGCTATCAAAGCGATTTTGTGCTGGGTTTTTTTCTATTGGTCGCCTTGCATTCCTTCTACTTTGGTTTGCGGTTTGGTCTGATGGTTGCTACTGCTTCTGCAATACTTTATCTATTTAGTGTGCATCCGCAGATTTCGATGCAAAACATCCTTAGCCTTGGATTGCGCATTGCCTTTTTTTACCTGGGGGCTGTTTCGTTGGGATTACTTTCAAAAAAGGAAGCGCGCGATCGGCAACGGATTGAACAATTGTACAACGACCTGCAAAAGCATCGGGCCGAACTGGAACAGGAACGTGATAAACTGTCAAAAATATTAATGGGCATTGATGCCGGCCTGATTTTGTTAAATCGTGAGCAGCGTATCTTGTGGGCCAATCGCCTTGCGCAAGAATGGTTTGGTTCATTAGAACAACTGGTTAACAGATTTTGTGGCCGGGCCATCTGGCAGAATGAAGAAATCTGTCAGGATTGTCCCACAGAACGCTGCTTGAAAAGCGGCAAAATTGAGAGTAAAGAGATTGAATTAAAGGGGGAAGATCACCAGTTGCAGTTTTTCAAAGTGACTGCCGCGCCGCTTTTTAATGAACAGGGGCAAATTGAACAGGTGCTGGAATTGATTCAGGATATTACGCGTGAAAAAGAATTGAATCTGCAAATGATTCATAAAAGTAAATTAGCAGCCATTGGCGAACTGGCCAGCAGCATTGCCCATGAAATCAACAATCCTTTAAGTTCGATTGCCGTTTGTATTCAGCAAATCAAAGAGGTCATTAATTCGGAGAATAATTCAAAACCAGATCTGGAAGAAATTAAGACCTCATTGGAGAGCATGAAACATGAAATTCTGCGTTGTAAAAATATTACTACTGGCTTGCTTGATATTTCCCGTAAATCAAGTCATCGGAAGGTTTCTCTCAATATTAACCAGGTGCTGATGAACGTTCTAACCTTACTGAGGTACAAGGCTGAAAAAGAACACAAATTGTTGGAATTAGACCTACAGCCACGAATACCGGAAATTATTGGCGAGGTGGATGAACTGGCTCAGGTCTTTATTAATCTGATTTTGAATGCGCTTGAATTTACCCCGCCCCGAAAACGCATCTTTATTCGAAGTGGACAACAAAATGAGCGGTACATTTTCGTTAAAGTAACCGATGAAGGCTACGGTATTCCGGTGCAATCTATTAACAAAATTTTTGATCCTTTTTTTACCACCAAACCACCAGGCGCCGGCACAGGACTTGGCTTGGCCATCAGTAAAAGAATTGTGATAGCCCACGGAGGCGAAATTCAAGTGGAAAGTAAGCTACATTCGGGAACGACTTTTACGGTTCTTTTACCGTTAGCTGAAGAAGAAAGGTAGAGGATTTAATATGAACCTTTTAATCGTTGATGATGAAAGTTCTTTTCGTCTCCATTTAAAACATGTTTTTGAACGTCAGGGTTACAGCGTAGCAGAAGCTAAATCGGGTTTTGAGGCAATTGAAAAGGCCAAGCAAACCTTGTTTGACGTGATATTGCTGGACATCATTTTGCCTGATATTGACGGACTTGAGGTTTTGAAGCAGCTCCATTTAATTTCGCCCTTTGCCCAGGTTATTATGATGACCGGCAACGCCACGGTCGAAAATGCCATTGCTTCCATGAAGTTGGGCGCTTATGATTATTTGGTGAAGCCGTTCGATTTTGAAGAACTTTCCATCTTAGTTAAACGAGCACAGGATCTGGCTCGTTTAAAACGCGAACGGGAAGCAGCCGAGCATGAAAAATCTTTTAGAAGCCGCTTCGAGGAGTTTATCGGACAAAGCGAACACACACGTCAGGTTATGCAACTGGTGGAGCGTGTGGCGCCTACCAATTCAACGGTCTTGATTACCGGTGAAACGGGAACCGGAAAAGAACTAATTGCGCGGGCCATTTACCGAAAAAGTGTACGAAGTGACAAACCTTTCATCGTAATCAATTGCAGCGCCATGCAGGACACGCTGCTGGAAAGCGAACTTTTTGGTTACATTAAAGGCGCCTTTACCGGTGCTGTTAAAAACAAAAGCGGTTTAATTGAGGTGGTTAATTCCGGCACGCTGTTTTTAGATGAAATTGGCGATGTAAGTCCGGAATTTCAGACAAAGCTGTTGCGCTTTCTGGAAAGCGGAGAATACCGTCCTCTGGGCAGTACACATACCTACAAAAGCGATGTGCGCATCATTGCGGCAACCAACCGCGATTTAAAACAGCTGATGCAGCAGGACCAGTTCCGGGAAGACCTCTATTATCGTTTAAATGTCTTCAATATTCATCTTTTACCATTGCGGGAACGGCCCGAAGATATTCCGATTTTGGTTGACCACTTTTTAAGCAAATCATGTTTTGCCTTAAAAAAATGTGTTAAAAAGTGCCATCCACAGGCTATGAAAATTCTGCAGAGCTACCACTGGCCGGGCAATGTACGCGAACTGGAAAATGTGCTGGAACGCGCGGTTATTTTAAGTGATGGGCAGGAAATAAAAGCAGAAGATTTGCCGGCCGACATTAAACAAACATCTTTCGAAATGAATAAAACAACACCACTTAAATTAGCAGACCTTGAACGGCAGCATATTTTAAATATCTTGCAAAAAACCGGCGGCAACAAAACCGAAACGGCCCGCCTGCTGGGCATCAGCAAAAAAAGCCTTTACCATAAACCGCACAAATATGGTGTGATGTAAAAAATCGCAAACAGAAGAAAGTGTAAGAATATTTAATAGCCACCGAATCATACCGAAGTCATTTAAAATTTTGACTATACGATTCTGGTTTTTTCACGCTTAACTTATTTTTACCAAACAGTGTGATGTGCCTTAGTAAAAGCTAAAATGGCCTGCCATTTGCAGACAGGCCAATCCTGAACAAAGTTAGAAATTTCCGAAAAATAAAAGAATAAACCGCTTAACCGTTTTAAGCTACAGTTACATCTTTATTAAGAAACACATCCTGAATGGCGTTCAGTAGTTCGATGCCTTCTTTCATGGGGCGTTGGAAAGCTTTGCGACCGCTAATCAGGCCCATGCCACCGGCACGTTTATTGATGACTGCAGTGCGAACCGCCTGGGCCAGATCACCGGCACCAACCGAAGCGCCACCGGAATTAATCAGGCCAATACGTCCCATGTAACAGTTAATGACTTGATAGCGTGTTAAATCAATTGGATGATCAGTGGCTAATTTACTGTACATATCCGGATGCGTTTTGCCAAACTTGAGAGCCGTAAAACCGCCATTCAATTCCGGCTGCTTTTGTTTGATGATATCGGCTTCAATAGTCACGCCTAAATGGTTTGCCTGACCGGTTGTGTCAGCTGCCAGGTGGTAATCTTTACCTTCATGTTTAAACGCTGAGTTGCGCAGGTAGGCCCACAAAATGGTGACCATACCTAATTCATGAGCGTACTTAAAGGCATCACTGATTTCCTGAATCTGACGGTTGGATTCAGCGGAACCAAAATAGACTGTCGCTCCGACAGCTGCGGCGCCCATGTTCCAGGCCTGTTCCACATTCGCGAACAAAATCTGATCGTATTTGTTGGGGTAGGTGAGCAATTCATTGTGATTGATTTTTACAATAAAAGGGATTTTGTGAGCGTATTTTCTGGAAACAGCGCCTAATACGCCCAGGGTAGAGGCAACGGCATTACAACCGCCTTCAATGGCCAACTTTACGATATTTTCAGGATCAAAGTAATCGGGATTGGGCGCAAAAGAAGCGCCTGCAGAGTGTTCAATCCCCTGGTCCACCGGTAAAATGGAAAGGTAGCCGGTACCAGCCAGCCGCCCGGTATTGAACATCCAGGTCAGGTTGCGTAAAACATTGCTGTTCCGATCACTGGGTATAAAAATGCGATCAACAAAATCAGGGCCAGGCAAATGGAGTTTCTCTTTGGGAATAGTTTTACACTCATGATTTAAAAGATAATCTGCTTCATCGCCCAATAATTCTTTGATTTTTTCGATGGTTAAATCCATAGTTACCTCCTGCAATTAAGTTGGACTTTAATTTTAATATTTTAATGGGAATTATGTTTAATTGCAAGTTGAAATTACTTTTCTGAGTTTTGTACTTACCACACTTAATACATCTGCTTGCCTTACATTTCTTTTTTTCTAATATTTATTGGGTCAAACAAAAATGGAGGTAAGAATGGCACGCTACGCATCATTACTGACTGCTTTTTTATTGCTGATTACGACCAGTCTTTCGGCGCAGCAAAAAGGATTAACACTCGAGGATATTTTTAAATCGCGTAAGTTTTCGATCGACTATCTTGGTGGGGTCTCCTGGATGCCGGATGATAAGGCGTTTCTGTTTAGCAAACGTGAAAAAGACGACCAATTATTGATGAAGCATGAGGTTAAAAGCGGAAAAGAGTCTGTGTGGCTCGATCTTTCAATGATTACAGACCCTAAAACCAATCAGCCCCTTCGTATGTTTAGCTACAAGCTTTCCAGAGATGGAAAGAAAATTTTATTCAAAGTTGATGCCCGTCGCGTTTGGCGGCGCTTTGATGAAGCGCGTTTTCTGGTTTACAACCTGAAAGACAAATCCCTGCTGGCGGTTCACAATGATTCCACCCGGGTGCGCCATGCCAAGCTTTCACCGGATGGCAAAAAAGTTGGTTATGTGTTAGATAACAATATTTATGTTCAGGATCTTGAAACCGGCAAAATAAAACAAATCACCAATGATGGTTCAGACGTTATCATCAACGGTCAGTTCGATTGGGTGTATGAAGAGGAGTTCGGCCAATCCGATGGCTGGCGCTGGTCGCCTGATTCCAAAAAAATCGCTTTCTGGCGTGTTGATCAATCCAGGGAGCCAACCTTTAGCTGGACTGAATTTGAAGGCAAATACGGTAGTGTAAGAACCATTCACTACCCCAAAGCGGGCGATCAAAATGCCATAGTCAAAATCGGTGTGTACAATCTGGAACAAGACAAACTAAGCTGGATGGACATTGGTCAGGAGACAGATATTTACATTCCGCGTATTAAATGGACAGCCGATCCCAACATCCTGTCCATCATGCGCCTTAATCGATTACAAAATCATCTGGAACTTTTACTGGCCGATGCCGAAACGGGTAACACCAGAATCATTTTAAGCGACACCGATAGCTGTTGGGTTGATGTGCGGGATGATTTGTATTTCTTGAAAAAACAAAAAGCCTTTATCTGGACTTCTGAACGCGATGGCTTCAGGCATATTTATCTTTATGATTTGAACGGTAAACTGAAAAAACAGCTGACACGCGGCGCCTGGGAAGTAACTTCTGTGGCCGGTGTTTCCGAAAAAGATTCCCGCGTTTATTTTACGGCCAATAAAGGCAGCTCAATTGAAAATCATATTTTTTCTGTAAAATTGAATGGGAAGGGCTTTAAGCAATTGGATAAGCAACCGGGAACGCACAGGGCGCGGTTTTCACCGAATTTTAAGTACTTCATTGAAACCTATTCTTCGGCTCAATTCCCCTTGCAACAGGCGCTGAAAAAGAATTCGGGAAAAGTAGTTCGCATTTTGAAAGAAACGACCCTGGAAAAATTTAAAGACGTCTCTATTGCCCTGCCCGAATTCCTCGCCATTAAGACCAGTGATGGAGTGGAATTAAATGCGCGCATGATTAAACCGCTGGATTTCGATCCAAACAAGAAATATCCGGTATTAATTTACGGCTATGGCGGGCCAGGCTCGCAAATGGTGCGCAACAGCTGGGGCCGTGACATCTTGTGGTACACCTTGCTTACTCAAAAAGGCTATTTAATTTTTACGGTGGACAACCGCGGTACTGGCGGTCGTGGCAAGGCCTTTAAAAATTTAGCCTATGGCGACATCGGTAAATACGCCCTACAGGATCATATTGAAGCTGCCAAATATCTGGCTTCGCTGCCCTATGTGGACAAAGAACGCATTGGCATCTGGGGTTGGAGCGGTGGCGGCTATTTAACATTGATGTGCATGACCAAGGGGGCTGATTATTTTAAGGCCGGCATTGCAGTGGCGCCGGTCGCTGATTTCCGTTTGTACGACACCATCTGGAGTGAACGCTACATGGGCCTGCCGCAACAAAACAAAGCCGGTTACGATTCAACTTCAGCGCTTAGCTATGTGGATCGTTACAAAGGCGGTTTGCTGATTGTCCATGGCGCTTCCGATGACAATGTGCACATGCAAAACACTATGCAAGTCATTAAACGCTTTCAGGAACAGGGAAAACAATTCCAATTGATGATTTACCCAGGCTTAAATCATAGCCTGCAGGGTAAAGGGGCCCATTATCATTTGTACAGGATGATGACCGAATTCATCGAAAAGAATCTGTAAGGCGCCTAACCGATCAATAGAATCTTTTGCCGGACGTGTTCACCTTTTTTATTGCGGATGGTTACAAAATAAAGCCCGCTGCTTACAGAACGATGAGTCAGGTCCAGAGCATTCCAGTTAAACTGATGACGGCCGGCAGTCAGCAGAGCTTTAAACAAATTGCTGATTCATCGGCCGTTTATGTCGTAAATGGCCAGATTTACCAGCTGGCGGCTTTCAAGTTTTAGGGGGATCGTTATTTCGCCATTGAAGGGATTAGGGAAACAGGGCAATAAAGAAAAGGATTAAGGCGTATGATTCTGGCTTTCCTTTATTGTCGTGGTTGAATCCGGAAAGAGGTAGCAAAGCGCGCCATCAATGTGAGCCCGCTACAATCCGTAGCTGCGACCTTCCGGAAATTCTTCGTAGCGGAAGGGGTAACCTTTCTGTTCCAGAATGGGCCAAAAAGCAGCGATGGTTGAATGGATTAAGTCAATGTGGTCTAAGGTGCCTTTCAGCATGTAAATTTTTAAATTCAGCCGACTGGAATCCTGAAATCCCTGGCGAATGTCCTCTTCCACATAGGGCGAAAAAGCCGCAACTTTGCCAAATGTTTCAAGACTTGACACAGTGTGTCTTCGATAATAGGGATATGTTCCTGTTGCGCGAGGTAATTTGTTTCAGCCTGAGTTCGCTCTGATTCGGGAAGCGCTTGCAGCGAATCTAAAAATTGGGCAAAGGTAAGTCGAGCATGGCTTTGTTGCAGCAGGAGTGTAAAAAAAATGATTAAGAAAAAGTTTAATTTTTTCATGACAAATTTTCTTTATTTTAAAAATAGAAATAATTGCCTTTCAATTCCAGAAAGAATAAGAATAATTTCTAACAAAGGTAAATTT
>JAGHBR010000487.1 GCA_021160885.1 Caldisericaceae bacterium | reverse complement strand
CTGCAGCATTTTATTGTTTTCATCGCCATGCCAGTACGCGCCGGCTACTGAAAGTAATTTAAAATTCTTTCCTAAATATTTAGTCGACGGCACATGCGGCCCGCGGCACAAATCGGTAAATTCGCCCTGACTGTAGGCCGTGATCTCTTCGTCGCGCGAAACAATTTCCTGAATTAACTCAACCTTTAAATTTTCATTGATTTTTTTGAAAAAATCGATTGCTTCCTTTGCGGACATTACTTTCCGCACGGTGGGCAGGTCTTCGTCCACGATTTTGGCCATTTCCTGCTCAATGAGCGGAAAATCTTCCGGCGTAATCGGGCGATCCAGATCGATGTCGTAATAAAAGCCATCTTCGATTGGCGGCCCGATGCCTAACTGCGCCTCGGGGAAAAGTCGTTTAATAGCCTGAGCCATTAAATGAGCCGAAGAATGCCAGAAGACTTCGCGGCCTTCCCGGTCGTTGAATGTTAATATTTCTATTTTTCCTGATTCGATCAACGGTTCATTTAAACCGATAACGCGATCATTAAATTTTGCGGCAACGGCCTTTTTTGCCAGGCTATTGCTAATTCCCCTGGCAATGTTCAGCGGCGTAACACCGGCCGAAAATTTCTTTTGACTGCCATCAGGAAAAGTAATGGTAATTGAACTCAATCTATGACCTCATTTTAGGTTTCTCAGATAAAAGAAACCACGGGACTACCCGTGGTTTCTTGTGGGACGGGGGGGACTTGAACTCCCGACCTCTACGATGTCAACGTAGCGCTCTAACCAACTGAGCTACCGCCCCTCAAAATTCAAGTTTCAAATTTACATTGTAAAACGAATAAAATCAATAGTTATTTTGTTGAATTTAAAAAGTGGTTTGATTTTTTCAGCAATCCTACTATTAAAGAGATAGAAGTATGCACTTGCCGTACAGCAAAGACAACTTAAGGGGACATTTCCTTTTACAGTTAATAGCTTTGCTTTTGGGCTTCAATGCTAAACTTTAACATTATCACGCTTTGGATAGGGCCAATCTTAACCAAATACTAGTTTTAACCCATTCCGAAAATTAAAAAATTCGAAGCACGTATTTCGAAATCCGAAATCTCTTCGTCATTCCGCTTTAGTGGTAGTGTCACTATTGTCTAAAATAAATCCGATCCTGAGTTTTTCGCATCGACTATGCCAATGTACTCCAAAGTGGGCTCCACTCTTAACCCTTCAACCATTAACTCTTAACCATTGGCCCTGGCTACCACTGCCCTTTTCAAGCCCATTCAACCATTTAACTATTCAACCGTTCAACTAAAATCCCTTAACCCTTAACCTTCTTTTGCGCTTAAATACCATTAAATCAATAAACCGTTAAAAAGCTAGTTTCCTTGTCTACTATTTTTCTCAGTATTAAGGAATTCTGGTTTGTCTTAAATCAAGAGTTTGGTTAATTTAAAAAGAAAAATTGGTGGACAATGAAAATTAATCCCAAATATCTGTTGTTTAGTTCGTTGGCGCTTTTGCTGGTTGCCCTGGTGTTGCATGTCAATATTTTTTTTGGACTGGAAAATATTCCTTATTCCATCGACCTGTTTTTAACAGCGGCCATGGTGATTGTCTGGCTGGTGAGCAGTCATTTTCTGAAACAGTTACAAAAATTTCAGCCCTCGTTAACGCCATTGCAGGTGTTGCGTCTGAATACGCCGGTTTGGTTGCCCTTTTTTGTGGTTTTTACCGGTTTATACGCTATTTTTAATATGGGTATGATGATAAGAACATGCTGGGCAGGCAATAATCTACGAGGCATTTCTGGCTTCTGGATTTTTTTCTTTGCCCTTGGGTTGTTAATCAGCTGGGCAAAAATGAATCAACAAAAATCTGCACACACTGAGGAAAATGACGAATGAAAAGTATTCCCATTCAATCCAAGTTACCTGATCTGGAAGTTTCCATTTTTGCCGTGATGACCAAACTGGCGGAAGAACACGGCGCCATTAATCTGTCGCAGGGATTTCCGGATTTTAACTGTAACCCACGCCTGATCGACCTGGTTTACCACTACATCAAACAGGGCAAAAATCAATACGCACCGATGCCCGGCCTGTTGAGTTTGCGTCAGGCGCTTTCAATAAAGATCAAGCAATTGTACGGCGTTTTATACAATCCAGAAAGTGAAATCACTATAACTGCCGGTGCTACCGAGGCTCTATACGCCGTTATCACCGCTGTAGTGCGCCCGGGGGACGAGGTGATTATTTTTGAACCGTTTTACGATGCCTATCCACCGGTGGTCAAGTACAGTGGCGGCATTCCGAGGTTTATTCGTCTGCAGCCTCCAGATTTCAAAATTCCCTGGGAAGAAGTGAAAAAAGCGATTAACAAAAAGACACGCTTAATCATCATTAATTCACCGCACAACCCGACAGGCGCCATTCTGGAAAGAGAAGATGTGTTGCAACTGGCCGAAATTGTGGACGGCACTTCCATTTTTATTGTCAGCGATGAAGTTTACGAACACATCGTTTTTGATTACAAAAAGCACCTTAGCCTGGCCAGCCATCCTGCTTTGCAAAAGCGGACATTTGTCATCAGTTCCTTTGGCAAGACCTACCATACAACTGGCTGGAAGGTTGGTTATTGTGCCGCGCCTCACCTGTTGAGTTACGAATTCCGAAAGATTCATCAGTTTATTACCTTTGCCGTGAATACACCGGTGCAGTGGGCTTATGCCGACATTTTGTCCAAAAGGGAGATGTATCTTGAATTGCTCAAATTTTATCAGGCGAAACGAGACCTTTTCCGTAAATCGTTACTGGCTTCCAAATTTGAATTGTTGCCCTGCCAGGGAACTTATTTTCAATTGGCCGATTATTCACGCATTTCCCATGAACGGGATGTTGAATTTGTCAAAAAAATGACACAAAAATACAAAGTAGCTGCCATACCTCTGTCGCCTTTTTACCATGAAGCGCCGGAGCAACACATTATTCGTTTTTGCTTTGCTAAACAGGATAAAACCTTAATTGAAGCCGGAGAACGCCTATGCCAGATTTAAAAGTTACCCTGATTCAAAGTCCGTTATTTTGGCAAAATGCCCCTGAAAACCGCAAAATGTTCGAAGAAAAAATTACGCGCCTTGAACAGCCCACGGACCTGGTCATTTTGCCGGAGATGTTTACTACAGGTTTTACCATGGAGGCTGCGAAGTTTGCCGAAAGCATGGACGGCCCAACCGTGCAATGGATGCAAACCATGGCCAGTAGGTTTAACGTCCATCTAATCGGAAGTTTGATTATTGAAGAAGCAGGCCATTTTTTTAATCGTCTGATTTGGACCAGTCCAACGGGACAGATGGCCTGGTATGACAAACGGCATCTGTTTCGCATGGCCGGGGAGCATGAGGTGTACACGGCTGGCAAGGGCTTATTGACGGTGCAGGTAAAAGGCTGGCGTGTACGGCCTTTTGTCTGCTACGATTTGCGTTTTCCGGTCTGGTCACGCAATGTCAAATTGAGTTATGATCTGGCGATTTACATCGCCAACTGGCCGGAACGGCGGCGCCATGCCTGGCGTACTTTGCTGCAGGCCAGGGCGGCTGAAAATCAGGTGTTTGTGCTGGGCGTCAACCGAATTGGCACGGATGGCCTGGGCATTAAGTACAGTGGCGACTCGTTAATTACAGATCCAGTAGGTAATGTCATTAAAAATTTGCAGAGCGAAGAAGCAATCGTTACCTGCACATTCTCTTATGACCAACTCAATCAGTTCAGACAGAAATTTCCTAGCTGGAAGGACGCCGATCAGTTTCAGATATCAGATTTTGAAGAGAAGACCTTTCAGATGGATAAATGATTTTTATTAATTCCTATCACCGTACTTTATGGCGGGATAAAATAATATGACATTCTAAGAAGGCGCTTTTGTGCCTTCTTATGCTTTTCCATATATAATATTATCGGTAATGAGAAAATATTTTTAAATCATAAAGGCTTGTTTTAAAAAATCCCTCCCCGTGCGCTTAGTGGCTTTTACAGGGAGGGTAATTTTATCAGTCAATACTAATTGAACACCTGACGTAAACAAGTCTGCCTAATAACGGTCCCCAGATGTAAATAACATCAGTTAGATTACCATCTTTGTCGTAAATAAGTGGCGATTCAGTATCATTTTG
>JAGHBR010000296.1 GCA_021160885.1 Caldisericaceae bacterium | reverse complement strand
GACAATAACAAGAAAAATTTCGATAAAAAAAAGCAATCTTCTAATAATAATGATGAATTTCAATGGAAAAAGGCTTCTAAAACTGGCCTGATCTGGATTTTGATTTTATTGGCCGCGCTGGCTTTTAGTACACTATGGCCGGACAACAGACCCAACGAGGTTGAAGTGCCTTACAATGAATATGTGCGATTGCTGCGAAATAAAATGATTCAGGGCGGGGAAGTGACTCTGAAGGATAATAAATTTCGTGGCGTTCTGGTTGAGCCGATGCCTGTTAAAAGCGTTAAAGGCGGCACCCGCAATGCCCGTTACATTAAAACCAATTTACCTTTTGTGGACAGCGATGTCATTAAAGAGTGGGAAGAATATGGGGTTAAGATCAGTTTTATTGAGCCGCCGAGCGACTGGACAATTCTGTTAATTAATATTTTACCCTGGGTGCTGATTATTGGTGTGTGGGTCTTTTTTGCCAGGCGCATGCAGGGCGGAGGAGGCGGTTCCCGCGGCATCTTCAATTTTGGCAAAAGCAAGGCCAAATTGCTGACCAAAGATAAAATTAACATCACCTTTGATGATGTGGCCGGCTGTGATGAAGCTAAAATGGAACTGCAGGAGATCATTGAATTTTTAAAAGACCCGCAAAAGTTTACGCGCCTGGGTGGTAAAATTCCCAAGGGCGCTTTGCTGTTAGGTCCTCCGGGAACCGGAAAAACGCTGTTGGCAAAAGCGGTAGCTGGTGAAGCTGGAGTACCCTTTTTTAGCATGAGCGGAGCAGACTTTGTAGAGATGTTTGTGGGCGTGGGCGCCAGTCGTGTTCGCGACCTTTTTGAAATCGGTCGTAAAAATGCGCCGTGCATCATTTTTATTGACGAAATTGACGCCGTGGGTCGCCATCGTGGCGCAGGTTTGGGCGGTGGTCATGATGAACGCGAACAAACTTTGAACCAGTTACTGGTGGAAATGGACGGCTTTGAGACCCAGGAAGGCGTGATTTTGATTGCGGCTACAAATCGTCCTGATGTTCTGGACGCTGCGCTATTACGCCCGGGACGTTTTGACCGACAAATTGTGGTCGATCGCCCGGATGTGCGCGGCCGCGAGGGCATTTTAAAAGTACACACACGAAAAGTCCCGCTGGACAGCTCTGTTGACCTGGAAGCGCTGGCTCGCGGAACGCCCGGCCTCTCCGGAGCCGATCTGGCTAACCTGGTGAACGAAGCGGCTCTACTGGCAGCCCGTAAAAACCGCAACAAGGTAACAATGGCTGATTTTGAAGAAGCCAAGGACAAGATTATGATGGGCATGGAACGCAAGTCCATCTTAATTAGTGACGAAGAAAAAAAGGTTACTGCTTATCATGAATCAGGTCACGTGCTGGTGGGCAAATTAACACCTGGAACCGATCCGGTGCACAAAGTAACCATCATCCCGCGTGGCCGGGCGCTTGGCGTTACTGCTTACCTGCCGCTGGATGAACGGCATACCTATTCCAGAGAATATTTAGAAGGCATGTTAACTCAATTGCTGGGTGGCCGCGCTGCTGAAAAACTGGTTTTTAATCAGTTAACGACCGGCGCCGGCAACGATATTGAACGAGCTACCGACCTGGCACGCAAAATGGTTTGTGAATGGGGCATGAGCGAAAAAATGGGTCCGGTTACCTTCGGTAAAAAGGAACAGGAAATTTTCTTAGGCAGGGAGATTGCCCAGCACCGAGATTACAGTGAACAAACAGCAGAAGAAATTGACGAAGAAGTGCGCCGCATTGTGCGAAATGCTGAAATACGGGCGGAAAAGTTACTTAAGGAAAACATTGACAAACTACATGCACTGGCTAATGCTCTGCTGGAATTTGAAATTTTGGACGGCGAACAAATTGACTTGATTTTAAAAGGTGAAAAGATCGAAAAGCCGGCTTTTGCTGCAAAAGATGAGGATGCCATGCCTAAACCAAAAAGAACCAGAAAGAAAAAAATAAAAACACCAGAGACGGAACCGCGAACCGAAAAAGAAAACGCTGAAGAAGACAGCCAATTAAAAAGAAATAAAGAAAAAGACGAAACGGGGTCCGAATCTCCGTTTTAATGTGGCCTTTTAAAAAATTGTAAGATTTTTAAAGTAATAAATTAACCATTGTCAATTAATCAAGGGAATAGGGCAATGACTCTGTTCCCTTAATTTATTAGGTGTCAAGACTTTAGTTTTTAGCCGAATATGACGAGAATGATAGTTCGTCGGTTAAAACTTCTTTCATTTTTTTGAGGTTTCTTAAATAGTTCTGTTAATTAGGAATCGTTTAAAAAAAGTTATGAGGCTATTATGGATGGAGTAATCACTTTTCTTTCAGCAGGCGTACCAGGCGGAATTTTCCTTTTTATATTTGTTTTGTTCAGCCTCAATTTAACACTCTATTTCCTGAAAAAATCAGAACTCATTTCGCATTCCGGTTGGAAGAAAAACATGCTGACCTTCAATCTGGTGGTGCTTTTGCTTTATGTTGCTTTGTGGTTTGTTACCCAGCCGCCAAAACCTCAGGAACGAATCATTGTTTTACCCACCAGACAATCGGATAAACTCTTGCTTAATGCCCGGGCTTTTTCATTGGCCGAATCTTTTCAGAAAGCCGCGCGAGAACAATTAAAAGATCGATATTTATTACATCGCTGGCAATGGCTTTTTGAAACCATCCCTCCTCAAAAAAGAGTAAATTACGCCAGCTGGCAAAAAACGGCGCGCGCTCTAAAACCACGATTTTTGATCAGTTCCAATAACGATGGCATTAAATTGGTATGCCTGGTCAATGATTTAGTCGAAAAAAAATCATTTCAAATTTCAGTTCCTGCCGACCGGGCTTTAAGCGGCCTGCTGCCTAAATTAAATGAAAGACTGCATTTGTTTAAAGAATTAGCTGCAATTCCACCCATTGACAATCAGTTATTAGAAGCCCAAATCGCGCTGCTGGAAAAAGACTATGAAAAAGTTTTACAGCTTTTGCAAAGCAGACAGGATGTTGAAGCCCTGGCCATTTTAGCTGCGGTTTATGTTGAAAAAGGGTTAGCAATAGATGTGGATCAAGAACGGGCCAAATATGTTCCCATTAAAAACCCTGATTTTGAAAAAGCTAAAAAAATTTTACGTCCAATCATTCTTAACCGTAAAGATACGCCACAAATCGACCTTTTGATGGGGCGCCTGTTGATTCGCGAAAGAGAGTACACCACCGCCGAAATGTTTTTAAAAAAAGCCTATGTGCAGGACCCTGAAAATTGCAGAGTACATTTTAGTTTAAGTTTTTTATTACCTGACCGTTTAAAAGATATTGGCTACCAGAGTCGGGTGGCTATTTTAAAACGGGCTGTTGTGCTTGATCCGGGCTATCGTGATGCCGTTTACCAGCTTGCCAATGAAATTTACTTAAGTGGACGAGGCACCCTGGGTTCCATTCAGGAAGCTATTGATATTATTAACCGCTTTCTTGAAATTCATCCGGACGATCCCGAGATGATGAGTTTACTTGGTTCGCTCTACATTAAAACCAATCATCCTGAAAAAGCTTTACCCATTTTTAAAGATTTGTTTAACAAATTCCCTGACGATTCGGATTCTTATTACAATCTAGGTGTTTGCTACTACATGTTAAAGAAGGACAGCACAGCCTTGCGGTATTTTAGAAAAGCCATTCAAATGGATCAGCATCTTGATTCTTATCTTTACATTGGTATGATTTACAAAAAGATGGGCCAGGCCGATTCCGCTTTAAAATATTTTAGAGAGCGTGTGGCGCGCAAAACAGGGGACGACGATGCCTACGCAAAGGAAGCAATGCTGGGTATCAGGCAGATTTTAATCCAACAATGGAAGGAAAAACATGGAGCTAAGGCCGATTCTTCTCAATAGTGCGCGATGCATTCGGGATTTGAATAAACGGTTTGGGCTTGCCATACCTGATTTTTGTGTGAACGAGGTTTTGTTTAAAGTTTGTGGCTTTAGTGAACCAGAACTGAAAGAATTAGGCCCGACTCTAAAAAATGAACAATGGATCGGCTGGTATCAGAATAAAATTAAGGAAAAGGAATTATTCTTAATTCCAAATAAGTTCTACTTTAAAGATCGCCATATCCGAAGAATTGAGCATCCCTTATTTGAGATGGTGGCTTCTTACCTTGCGAATGAAAACCGGAAAGACAAACCCGTTTGGCAAACGGCCCATGGCTCGCTTAATTTTAAAAATGGCCCACTGATCATGGGAATTTTGAATGTTACGCCCGATTCATTTAGCGATGGCGGGCGGTTCTATCAGGCCGAGAAAGCGGTGGAGTGGGCTTTGCAAATGGTTGACGAAGGAGCTTCCATTATTGATGTGGGCGGAGAATCAACCCGCCCGGGCGCAGAATCCATACCGGAAGAGGAAGAATTAAAGCGTGTGATTCCGGTCATTGGAAAATTGCGCCAAAAAACGGATGTTTTGATCTCAATCGACACTTACAAAAGTCGGATTGCCGAAGCTGCCCTGCAGGCCGGCGCGGATATTGTAAATGATATCAGCGGCGCCCGATTTGATGCCCGCATGATTGAAGTAGTTAAGCAATATGACTGCCCGATCATCATCATGCACATTAAAGGTACGCCAAAAAACATGCAGCAAAATCCTTATTACGATGACGTGGTTGCTGAAATTTATGATTATTTTGAAGAACGAATCCGCTTGCTGGAATCATCTGGCATCAGCAAGATTATTATCGATCCGGGCATTGGTTTTGGCAAGCGCTTGCAGGATAATTTACATTTGCTTCGGGATTTAAAAGACTTTACTTTTTTAAATAAGCCCATTCTGATGGGAACGTCACGTAAATCGTTCATTGGTAAAATTTTGCGGCAAGAAGTGCCTGCTAAACGGCTCTTTGGCAGTTTGGCCACGCAAATAATATCTGTTCAGAATGGAGCTGATATTGTACGTGTGCATGATGTGCAGGCCACAAACGAGGCCTTAAAAATATTGGCAGCAGTAAAAGAGGTTGAAATCGCCTGATGTTATTTAAGATAGGTTTTATTCCGGTAACCATTATCGATATCATTGATATTGCCATAGTTACGACTATCTTTTACCAGCTCTATCAGTTTTTAAAGGGCAGTGTGGCCATTCGGATGTTTACCGGCTTGCTGGTTATTATTGTGGTATCCATGATTGGTGAATTACTGGGCATGAGCGCCTTAACCTGGATCATGTCCAGTTTGAAAACCGTTTGGGTATTGGCTTTTGTTATTCTTTTTCAACCGGAGTTACGCAGATTGCTGGTTTTTGTGGGGCAAAGCCGTTTAATCCGTAAAATCGTCAAAGTAGGCGACCTGCAATTTATTGAAGAAATTATTCAGGCGGTCATGGAATTATCTCGTAAAAATTTTGGCGCTTTAATTGTAATTGAACGAGATATGAGTTTAAAATCTTTTATTGAAACAGGAATTGCCTTGCAGGCCAAAGTTTCTAAGCAATTAATCAGCTCTGTTTTTAATCCTCGTTCACCGTTACATGATGGCGCTTTAATCATTCAAAATGATATTATGGTAGCGGCAAAAGTTGTACTGCCGCTTTCTCAAAATCCATCGCTTGATCCCGCGCTGGGCATGCGGCACCGGGCGGCTATTGGTCTTTCAGAACAGACTGACGCTCTGATTATTGTTGTTTCAGAAGAAACAGGCATGATCTCCATTGCTGAAAATGGTAAGTTAGTTAGAGGTTTAACCGAAAGCATGTTAAGGAAGAAGCTGAATGAGGTATTTACCCCTAAACCTCAGGGTAAAATCAGCCGATTCTTCTCGTTATCAACAGATTAATTAATGGTTGTAATTGTCTATGAAAATAAAAACAAAGACACCGATTGTCATTTTAATAATTGCTTTATCGCAGGTCTTGCTCTGGGCCGCCAATGTTGATATTCAGATATTGCAGCAAACCGACTGTTTTGTGCATTTAAAGGCCACCTTTTCTGAACCGGAATGGGTAAAAGAAAATCAGTCTGTAGTCGCCACCTATCCCCAGGCGGTTTTTACGGTAGATGAAAACGGGAACCAACTGCCGGTTCTGGTAAAGTTTTTAAACATGGCTGCAGAGCATGATTTGCCATTAACAATCGTTACGGTTAGCGCGCAAAGACAAAAAGTGGAGCAATATTTGCATTTCGCCAATCCTCCTGAATTTAAAGACCAAAAAGTTAATAACTGGGCTGAAGTTAAATTTTTAGGGCGAATGGGAGAATATCCGCTTTTTGCATTGAGAATTTTTCCGGTTCGTGTTTCTGCAGATCACCGAACTGTACAAACTTTAAAATCCATTGAAATAAAAATTGGTCAATATAATCAAAATTTAATAAATACTTCACTTCTTAAAAATCGGGGTCGTAAAACCCATTTAACCGATTTGTTAAAATCTATGGTAATTAATTCCAACCAGACCCTTTTCCCTGTTGAAAAAAATAAACTTACCATCACAGCTGCTTCTCCCAACTCAACTGCTTCTGCCCTTGCTCGCTGGCAAACAATTTTACAAAACGAAATTATTTACAAATTGAGCGTTACAGAAGAAGGCATTTACCATGTGTCCTATGATGATCTGCTGAAAGCCGGTTTCCCGCTAAATAAAATAGATCCGCAGCAACTTCATCTCTACAATAAAGGGAAGGAGATTCCCGTTTTTATTAAGGGCGAACACGACCACCAGTTTAATGAAGAGGATTATTTAGAGTTTTGGGGGCAGTCCAATGAGCGGACTTTTCAAAAACAGTTTCCTGAACTGTATTCGGATCCGTTTAGCGATGAAAATGTTTACTGGTTGGTTTATAAAGCCAACCGCGGAGCGCGTCTTTTACAAGAAAGCGGCGGCATTAGTACCTCAGGGAATCAATTGGTTATCAGCCCCTTTGCTTTTCGCGATACCATACATGTTGAAAAAAACGCAACAGCCCATAAATTTGGTCATTCACCCGAACTTGTTAACCGGCCCGCCTATGAAATTGATGGTTTTTATTTTGATGGCGGCGTGTCAGCGCCTGGTGGCGTTGGTTACGATTTTGTGATTCCACATCCTGCGGAATATGGTGCTGAAGTGGTAGTTAAGGCCATGTTCCGCGGTAAATCATTTTATGACAGTCAGACGAATCCTCTATTAGGACACAAGGTTACTTTAAAGTTGCGGGGAAAAGGTAACGTAGCTCATTTGGTGGGCGTGGTAAATCCTGAAGACGGTTGGAGAGACCAGAGCAGTTGGGTAATTACCAATGCCGATTCTGCGGTAAAAATTGACCAGAGCGCTTTGAACGATGGTCTGAACCGGCTGGAAGTCGATATGTTTCAAACAGGAGTAACCGATATTGTAGTACTTAACTGGTTTGAAGTGAGCTACCTGAGGAAGTACCAGGCCTACAACAATTTTCTGAAATTTCATGTAGATAGAGATTTTTTTGACGGACGTTATGTGAAATTAGGCGATCGCATTCAATTTAATATTGACGGGTTTGATAAAAAAGATATCGAAGTTTACAAAATTGGCATCAGTAAAATTACCAATGTTGATATTAAACCGGTTAAGGATGAAGAAACAAAACAGTTTTCTTATGGCATCAGTTTTCAGGATGAAGTGGTCGATCCTTCAACAAAGTATGTGGCTTTAACTTCGGATCAGAAGAAATCAGTGGCAAAAATTGAAGCTTTCCGCCCCTGGAAGCAGGAAGAACCGCAATTGAGTTTGTTAGAAGGATCTAACCAGGCTGATTTCTTAATCATTACACACGATATTTTTAAAGCTGATTGTGAAAAATTAAAAGAACTTAAAACGCAACAGGGCTTTAAACCGGAAATTGTAACTGTAAGGGATATCTACGATCAATTTAACTATGGGATTAAATCTCCGCTGGCGATTAAGCAATTTATTAGATATGCTTACAAAAATTGGGATCAGGAAACGCCCCTGGAGTACGTGCTTCTGGTTGGAGATGCCTCGTTTAATTATCGGTCTCCGGATGATCTGGTGCCTACTATTTTTTACAATACGGTTAAATTTGGCTCAGCAGAGAGCGATTATCAATATGCTTTGCTGGAAGGCGACGATTATTTGCCTGAGGTTATCGTAGCCCGGTTGCCGGTTAATTCAACTTATGAGTTGCAAAATTATCTGGATAAGTTAGAACATTTTCCGGAAGACCCAACCGGACGTTGGACCAATCAAACCTTGTTTATTGCCGGTTATGATGGGACTAAGGAATATTTGACCAATAAACCGGTTTTTCGGACACAAAATCTGAGATTAATCCAGCACAAAATCCCGCAGTCTTTATTTGCCGACCAAATCAATTCAATTGAAAACAAAGCCAGGCAACCCGATCTTCATTTTGGCAGTAATCAGGATGTGATTAATGCTTTTAATCGTGGCTTAAGTTTTATTAATTTTGTTGGACATGGTGGGGGCGCCATCTGGGCTGACGCCGGTTTGATGGGGCTTGATGATGTGGATCGCCTGGAAAATGGTTACAAGCTCCCTTTTATTAGCAGCTTAACCTGTTTTACAGCCAGTTTTGCCAATTCGGGGCGTTATTCATTGGGCGAAAAGTTGTTGTTAAGCGAACAAAAGGGAGCTATTGCCTTTTTAGGGGCTTCTGGCGTAGGCTGGATTTACAATGATTTTGCAATTGCCTGGAGTTTACCAGACTATCTATGGAATGGCCAGTGGACCTTTGGTCAGGCCATTGATTTAATGAAAATGTTTTATCTGGCCAGCCCATTTTATTATACAGAAGAAGGCCGATTTTACACTTTTGGCTACGGAAGCGTCAGCTATTCTCAGGTTTGTCAATACAACCTTTTGGGCGATCCTTCTCTAAAAATGCCATTTCCTAAAAATAAACTTACCATCAAAGTTGAACCCGAAAATGCCTTGCCAGGCGATTCTGTTAAATTAAAGTTAACCCAACTACCTCAGCTCTCGGATGTTGTCCTTCAGGTGCTGGATGCGCAAAATTACATAGTTTTCGAACAGGAATATTCGCAAGTAAATGGGCCTCTGAAAATTGGTTTCAGGTTGCCGGATGACCTTTCTGCCCAATTGTTACGAATTAAAGCTTTTGCTACTAATCATTCTCAAAGTGCCAGTGGCTTTGCTAAACTTTCGGTAAATCAACCACTGATTAAACGTGTTGAAACAGAGCCAGCACAACTGCAGATAAATCAGAACGTGGTATTTAAAGTTATCGTAAAGACGGACAAACCTATTAAACAGGTTCGAATTAAAAATATTTACGATGAAATCAGTTACGAAAATTACAACTTTGATGTGGTTTTAGGTAGGCTTAATGATTCGGTGTTTGTCAGTCAACCATTTAGCGGTTTTAAATCGGGCGGCAAAAAAATATTTGATGTTGAATTAACCACCGAAGATAATGAAGTAATTCTTGAACATTGGAATAAATTGTCGGTAATTGATCCCCGCCCTGATTTGCTGATTAAACCCAATAGTCTTGGCTGGGGCGGAATTTCCAATTTAATGTTAACGTTTACTGTAGAAAACAATTCACCAAATAAAATAGAAAATATTAAAATTGCTTGCTTTGATGATGTTATTTCACAAAATAAACCTTTTGCTATTCAGCAAATTTCGATCGATGAACAAAAAGAAAAACAAGTTGCGGCGCCCTTGCCGGAAAATTTACAATATTCTGCTTATCATCAAGTAAAAGTAATTGTTGATTACGATTCACTGTTAGAAGAAAAAGATGAGCAGAATAATTCACTTACAGCAAATCTGTTTCAAAACTATTTGGTTGTTACACCGGAAACGGGCACCAGTTTGGACGGCCAAACCCATCAAAAAATTCAAATACTTCCTGACTGGACGATAGACATTCAGCCGCAGGCGACTACAAAGCCTTTCCTGTTGAATTTTAACGTTCAGAATGTTGCTTCAATAATTTCTAAAACCAATCAGCAAGATTTAAAATTTGTTAAAAATCTAAATCAAAAAGATACTTTGGGGATTGAACTGAATTTTGTGTCTGAAGACAAGAATCCGAAAATTCCTGCAACCTTTAGTGTGCATTTGGATTCTTTAAACAGAAATTACTCTCCGGATAAAATTTCTCTTTATCGATTTGATCAGACACTTAATGCCTGGGTTTTAATACCAGGCCAGTGGCAGGGAAATGAATTGAAAACAACAGTAACCTGTTCTGGCATTTACGCTCCCTTTTTTACTACCGATGACAATGAACCCATTCTGGAAATTTCAGTCAATGGCCGGCCTTTGATTGAAAATATGTTGGTTCCTCATAATCCTACATTGGGGATTCTGTTACAGGATGTGAATGGCGTAAACATCAAACAATCTTTACAGCTTAAAATCGACGATAATTATATTATTAAGGATGGCCAGTTGCTGGATAAAAGTGTAACGTTGCCTGATAGCGGCTCTAATGTAAAAAATGTGCAACTGGTTTTTACTCCGGAATTAAGTCCTGGTAAGCATGAACTCTACTTAAAAACAGCCGATGTTAACGGCAATATTGCCCAAAAGACTCTTACTTTTACCGTGGCCGAGGGCTTTGATTTAATTGTTTACGGAAATTATCCCAATCCTTTTAAGGATCAAACCATTATTTCATATTACATTGAAAGCAATGGCGAAATTGATAATTTGTCAGTTAAAATCTATGCCACTTCGGGACGTTTAATTCGTTCTAAGATGCTCGATTTAGATCCAACGGTTTTGGATGATAATTTACTTGAACCCAATTATCACGAGTTGGTATGGGATGGTACAGATGATGATGGCAATCCCGTAGCCAATGGTGTCTATTTTGCGATTATTAAAGGTTCATATAAAGGAAAGACTGTTAAAAAAATATTAATGATGGCAAAATTAAAATGAAGCATATAAGTTTATTAGTTTTAATATTGTTGGCGAACTTTCTTTTTGCACAGGAGCACCGTTACGCGGCTTCTTTTTTGGAATTGGGAGTTGGAGCACGGGCTCTGAGCATGGGGGGTACAGGTGTTGCTTCCAACGGTCGGGTGACAGATCCGTTCTGGAATCCTGCCGGGATAGTCATGGTTGATCGACTTCAGACAGGTAGCATGTATGCCAATCTGTATAATAAATTAGAACAGCAAAGCTACCTCGGTTTTGTGCTGCCGTTAATGAAAAATTCGTTTTTTGCGTTCTCATGGATGCGACTCAGTGTTGATGAGATTCCCCGCTATGAATTTGATGAAGATAGTCCAATAACCGCCTACCAAAGGTTGCATGGCCAGGCGCAGCAGCTTACCTATGGGCCGGTTGATTATTTTTCAAACCAGAATGATGTTTTTATTTTTTCTTTTGCGCGGTTGTTTCCAACTACTTTAGATCTTGGCTGGCAATATTTTGAAGTCCCGATTAAATTTGGATTAGGCGGTAATATTAAATACATAAATCAGCAAATCGATAAAAATAAGGCTTCTGGTATTGGGATTGATATTGGTGGTATTATGAGTTTTAGTCTTAAAGATATCTTTGCTGGTGAGTATTATGGTAATTTAAATTTTGGTTTAAATATTCAAGATGTGGCGGAAACGCGTCTGGTCTGGGACACTGAATCAAGGCATGCTGACCGGGTGTACCGCAATTTTAAATATGGTGGTCAGTACACGCAGCCTTTGCCTTTTTTAAGCAGCGAATTAACTATTGCTTATGATGTGGACAGCAAATATAATGGCAATACGCATTTAGGCGCTGAATTATTGTTAAAAGCGCTTTTTGCTTTGCGCGTAGGAAGTAATTCCGGACACATTACAGCTGGCGCAGGGTTAATTTTGTGGAAAGTTCATGTCAATTATGCTTTCCAGGGGCATGACCTTGGAAATTCACACAGGGTTTCATTAAATTTGGTTTTTTAAAAATATGTTTTTGATTATTATTTTTATTATCTTCATTTCTGCCTGTCAACAATCAACAGGTGAACGTGTGTTTCAACCTGATCCAGTCCGGTTAGTTTTACGCCCTGCTGGCGCTGATACTCTGCCTGATGAACCCGGCATTGACGCCGTTCCAACAGATGAAGGCGAAATAAACGACATTCAAATTCAATGGTATCGTCATGAGCAAATCAACAATATCGAAAAGTTCATAATTTACCGAAGTTCTGAGCCGAAGGGCGATAAAAATTACAATAAAGTTGGTGAGGTTCAGGCGAATATTGCAGGAAAAGTAGATTCAATTTATTTCGATACTCAAGATTTAAGCAATAATGTACGATACTATTACTATGTTACGGCAATTGGGAAATCTGGAAAAGAAAGTTTGCCATCGGATACTGTGTCTTATCGACTGTTAGAAAAGGCAACAAAATTATCTTTAAATGGTAATGCCAATGTAGTTAATCAACCGCAAATGGAATTTAGTTGGTGGATAGAATCTGGGAATACGCCCTATAAGTATATTTTGCGAATTGAACGGTTTGTGAGTAATGAATTTCATCCTTTGGCTTTTGTTAAAATGATTGAACCCACTTATCAGTCGCCACAGACTTTTAAACTGGAAGGCGAACATTTAAAAGAGATTTTTACTAACGGAGATTATCGCTGGCGGATTGATTGTGTGGGACAGGAAGATATAGTAAATCAAAGTTTTGAAGGGTCTGAATCGAATTGGCAATTGTTCAAAGTCAAATGGGAAAATTAATGAAAAAAGCGTATTTTGTTTTGTTTATTGGTTTTTTTATGATTGGGCTGCAGCCCAATTCGGCAAAATCGCAAAATTTTAACGAGATGTTCTCTAAAAAACAGCAAATGTTGCAGCAACCAAATCGAGCAGCCCAATACATTTTGGGAAGCGGCGATGTTTTGCTGGTTACGGTCAATTTATGGGGCCATGTTTTAAAACCAGGTATCTACAGTGTACCAAGTTCATATACTTTAATTGATTTAATCTCTTCTGCTGGCGGGCCGTTAAGCACCGCACGGTTAAATGATGTTCGAATTGTTCGAAAAAACCAGGAAGTCTTAAAAGTTGATATTGAAAAATTTTTAAAAACCGGAGATATATCATCTTTACCATCGTTGCAACCTGGTGATACAATTATTG
>JAGHBR010000522.1 GCA_021160885.1 Caldisericaceae bacterium | reverse complement strand
TTAAAAAAATTTGAGTTTGTTAAAATTAATTGGAAAAAAAATAATGTTTTTAAAAAATTAAAATATTATGGAGAGACGATGGTTACAATAACAGAAAGGAACCAAGAACCTAAAAACATCAACAGCAATTTTAAGAGATTAATAGTTGATTTTCATCACCACTTTAATCAGAAAAGTTTTAAATTATAAAATTCGGTTTAATCAATAATTTTAGGAGCGTCTAATTACTATGGAAATCCATAAGGATGTGATCAAAAATGTTAATAGGGCTCAGCAATTAGAATGGATGGATGCTAATTCTAAGGGCGCTTATTCCAGCTCAACAATTTGTGGAATGAACACCAGACGTGAACATGGTTTGTTGGTTGTTCCTCACCTCACTCTTAATCGTAAAGTTGTAACCCTGGCCAAGTTTGAAGAAACCATTTTCATAGAAAATAAACTTTACGAAATTTCGACCAATGCCTATAAAGACAATATTTATCCGCACGGTTATCAGTATCAGGAGAAGTACGTAGATGAGCCATTTATTACGTTTTATTACAAAATTGAAGATAGACGAATTCGGAAAGTTTTATTTCTCCTGGAAAATCAAAACATACTTTTGGTACGCTATGAATTAACCAATCAGGGACGGCCGGTTACTCTTGTTATTAAACCATTTTTAGCCGTTCGTTTTAATACCGATTTGAATACGGAAACGCAAGGTTTAAATACTGATACCTATCTGGGGGAATCCTTTGTACGTTGGGCACCAAGGCAGGCTATGCCCGAATTATATGTTTATTTTAATAAGGGCGAATTTATTCCCGCAACCTTATGGTATCATGGCTTTGTTTACCCTAAGGATAATGGGAAGTACAAATTACAAACAGAAGACTTGTTTAATCCAGGCTTTTTTCAGGTAGATTTAAAACCGTACGAAACCTTTGATTTATTCATTTCGGTTCACTCTTTAGAGCCATTTAAATTAGATTTTGAAGAGCAATACTATCTTGAAAGTAAACGACGAAAAGGCCACTATTTTAAATATGTGCCTGGAAAAGAGAATTTCAAAAGACTGGCTAAAAACTTTCAGAGGTCAGTTTTTATTGAAGAAGGCCGATTGAAATTCCCGATTTCACATCTGCAGGATAAACCAAGTACCTTTTTCTTTATTCAACAACAGCTTAATTTCTTGTATCTCTCTTCCAATTATGAATTGATTAAAAATTCGATTCTTGATCTGTTGAAAAATTTAGATGGCGGTATTTTGCCATCTAATTACCCTTTCAAAGATCAACGCCCGGTTTACAACCAGGTAGATTTAAGCCTTTGGCTGATTGAAGTTATTAACAGATATTTTGTCCAGACCAATGATTTAAAATTCATCGAAAAAATTTTTGATACTTTACGGGAAATCATTGATAGCTTTCATAAAGGAACCAATTTTAATACATACACGTCCAAAGATGGATTGATTTTTAGTGGCGAAAAAAAGATCAGTGTTTCGTGGATCCCCTTAAAAACCAATAGTGGCGATGTTTTAAGGTATGGGCTGATGCTTGAAAATAATGCTTTATGGTTTAATGCCTTAAAAATTATGGAGACTTTTGCCAATAAATTAGGCAAAAAACGATTATCCTTTAAATATCGCCAGTTAGCCAAAAAAGTGGCCAAATCTTTCACCGAAAAATTTATTTTACCCGACCAAAGCGGTTTTTACGATTTTATTAATTTTAATGAAAGCAACAACGATTATCGAATTAATCAAATTATTCCATTGATTTTATCTTTTAAACCATTTAATGATGATCTGGCTCTAAAAGTCTTGAAAAGAATTGAAGAAGAATTATTAACGCCTTATGGCTTACGTTCCCGATCTATTTACGATGCAAATTTCGCTTCTGATTCAGGCAAGTTTAATGGTAATAAGAACGGACAATTTTTTAACGGAGCGATCTGGCCCTGGACAATTTCCTGGTACATACGCGTATTGGTTAGCTGGCCGGAAAATAAAAACGTCATAAAAATTTGGCAAAATTATTTTGCACCGCTTTTTGAGCTTAGTGAAACCAGGATGATTGGTTATTTGCCAGAGGCTGTTATTTTCGATGGAAGCTTAAAAATTTTAGGCATCGAAGATTTTTTACCAGCCGTTTCCAGTCTGGTTCTGGCAGATTATCTGATATCCCTGGCTAAAAGCCAAACTCAGGAACCTGATGAGGCGAATGAACAAGTAGTTAGTTAAAGCTATAGAACAGCAACTGATTTATTGAGTAAAAAATTTGGGAAATGACGAAGTGAAAGGCAAGCTATTTCTCTCTATTTGTTAGTTTATTTATCTCTTACGCAGTAAATAAACCATAGAGTCCGGTTTTGCTTTTTCCAGAATTGCATTCATCTTTCGATAAACATCTTCCCAAAAGTAGGGGTCCTGAGAAAAATGATTTTTGGTCTTTGTGTATTCTTCAGAGCTAATCTCATATCTTTCCAAAAGATATTTTGTAACAAGCCATTTTTGTTCTTTTTTTAAATTTGTATGATGGACCAATAATATTTTAGTCGATAGGGAAGCAAAGTCTTGCTTTTTAATGAAAGTTCTTTTTTCCATTTTACAACTGAAAAAGGCTATCAATAAAATTAAAACGACTAAAATTTTTTTCACATTGAACCCAATTTTTTTTTAATAGTAAAATTTGCAGCAATATAAGATTAATTAAAATTTGGTGCAACAAACATTTGGCT
>JAGHBR010000452.1 GCA_021160885.1 Caldisericaceae bacterium | reverse complement strand
GTATTTATTTTATTTTAAAATTATGGCGGTTTATCCGAATATTTTATTTGCTCCATATTCATGTTTCGGTTAAATTTTGATATGTTATTAATTTTTAAGGTATTATGAAAAAAAAATCTTTAGTCGTTAAAAACGGCCTTTTGGTTACGGTTAATCCGCAAATGGAGATATTGAAGGCCGACTTATTAATTGAGAACGGGCGCATTGTCTCCATTGCACCTGATATTGATTCCACCAATCGAGATGTGTTCTACGCCGATGATTTGATCGTAGTTCCCGGATTTGTTCAAACACATGTTCACCTGGCGCAAACACTATTTCGTAATTCGGCAGAAGATCTCCCATTATTAGATTGGCTTGAACAAAAAATCTGGCCCGGCGAAGCATCGCTTACACCGGAGACATTACGTTTAAGCGCCCTGCTGAGTATTGGCGAATTTTTCAAAGGCGGTACCACCACCATTCAGGATATTGGGATTGTAAAGAACGCTCATGTTTTGTTTGAAACCATCGCTGAAACCGGTATTCGGGCCGTGAGCAGTAAAATGCTAATGGATTCCGGTGACGGCCCACAGATCATCATTGAAGATACGGATCAGGCCTTAACGGAAAGCTTGGAACTATTACAAAGATGGCATGGTTATGACAATGGACGCATTAATTACGCCCTGGCGCCTCGCTTTGTGCTTTCGTGCAGTAACCAGTTACTAAAAGAAACAGCCGAACTTGCCAAAAAATATCATCTTGCCGTACACACCCATGCTTCTGAAAACAAAAAAGAAATAGAATTGGTAAAAAAACGTTTCGGCATGAGCAATATTCAGGTCTTCGAATATTTAGGTTTTACAGAAGTTTCTTTGCGTCTTGCCCATTGCGTGTGGACGGACGAAGCTGATCGGCAAATTTTACAAAAATACGACATCAAAGTTTTGCATTGTCCTTCGGCTAATTTAAAATTAGGCTCAGGGATTGCGCCCATTCCCGATTATCTGCAAAGAGGGATCAATGTTTCTCTGGGCGCTGACGGCGCACCATGTAATAATAATTTAAGTATTTTTATGGAAATGAGGCTGGCCGCATTAATTCAAAAAGCACTACACGGCCCACAAAGCATGACCGCAGAAACGGTTTTTAAACTGGCCACCATTGACGGCGCCAGAGCCCTTGGACTGGATCAGGAAATCGGTAGTATCGAAATTGGTAAAAAAGCCGATCTGGTATTTTTAAAAAGAAATCAAGTTCATTCCATTCCTGACGAAAATATTTACGCCAAATTGATTTTTTCTGCCAGAGAAACAGATGTGCAGCACGTGATGGTCGACGGCCAATGGGTGCTAAAAGACCGGCAATTACTGACAATAGACGAGAATGAAATCATTGATAAAATAAAATTATGATTTTTTTAAGAATTAACCTAAATTATTGTTAATAATGTTAAAACGATTTTAGGGTCATCAAAAGCCCGGGAGTAAGTCATGAAGCGTACCATGCTGCTTTCACTGTTGTCTTTGATTCTTCTGTTAGCCTTCTTTTCCTGTGGAGGTAAAAAGGAAACGGTGCTCCAGGAAACCCGTTCTCCTGAACAAATTCTGCAGGACGGAGATTTATTATTTGCTCAGGGGCAATACCAAAAAGCATTAGATACTTACCAGCGACTGCTCATTTTTTATCCTACCTCAGAATTAGATATTGACGCTAAACTCAGAATGGCAGAGTGCTACAATAAACTGGAAAAATATGAGCAACAGATGGACATTCTTTTACAAATCCTTAAAGAAAATCTGATTCCAGAAAAAGTGCCGGCCATCTACGTTCAAATAGGCAAATATTATGAAGAATCAGCCCGCTTTAATCCGCAGGGCACAGACACAGCCGATTACAAAACGGCCATTGACTATTTTAATCGAGCTATCAAATATGAAGATAGTAATGACGATTGGGCCAAAGCCGAAGCTAAATATCGGATGGGGCTGGTTTACGCTAAGATGGGTAAATTGGATTTAGCCAGAGAAGCGTACGAAAAGGTTTTAACGGAAAATCCGGAAACACCGTTTGCCGTGTTAGCCCAGATGAAACTTCAGCAACCTGAAAATACGGCTGAACTGTCCACCTTCCCTGATTCAGTGGAAGTTTACAAAACACGTCTCGGGGCATTATTACAGACGCCTGCTGAAAATCCCCAATCTGAACAGAATGTGCCGGTCCCATCGCTGGAAGAGTATATTCAACATCCCACTAACAACCCGGACACAAGCGAACAACTTCCGGATACGACAGGCCAGGCGGCGGACACCACCCAACAACAATAGACTTATTGCAGAATGAAAATCGGAATCGGCTCTCAAAATAAAACCAAAGTGCAGGCGGTTAAATCCGCCTGTCATAAATTGCAGAACACTTTTCCTTATCTTTCTTCAGAAAAATTTGAATTCATTTCCATTGCTACACAAACACCAATTCCGGACATGCCTTTGTCTCAGGAGCAAATCATAGATGGCGCCATCCACAGGGCGCACTACGTTTATCAACAGATTAAAGGACTTGATTTTGCTGTTGGCCTGGAAGGCGGTACCTTTCCCCTTACTTCACCAGCCATGGCGCCGGACATCATTTACTTTCTGCAAAATTGGGTTTATGTGTACAACGGTAAAACTGGATTTTTGGGCAGTTCTCCAGCCCTTCCCCTGCCGGATGAAATTGCCAGACAATTGTACCAGCAACATCGGGAATTAGCCGATGTGATTGATGAATTTAGCGGTAAACATGACGTGCGTTCTAATCAGGGGGCTTTTGGGATTTTAACACATAACCTCATAACGCGAACTTATTCCTTTGAAATTTCTGTCATTAATGCTTTTATTCCGTTTTTTAATAAAGATTACAAAGGTTGAGGCGCAGGCTGGTAACCTGGTTGAATGGAGGTAAGTAGTTAAGGTTATAAGGGTGTAAGAGTTAAGGGTTGAAGGGTTAAAAGTAGCGCTGCTTTGGATTTGTTAAAAACCCACCCCTCTAACTCCCTTCCCTTTGCCAAAGGGGAGGGAGAACCGCAATATCCCAATGTCGTTACCGATTTAAAACTTATCAGTTTAACCGATAAAAAACGTACCACCCTTAAAAAATATAT
>JAGHBR010000054.1 GCA_021160885.1 Caldisericaceae bacterium | reverse complement strand
TGAAATATTTATCTAATCCATTTAAATAAGTATTCCTCATTAAATTCAATTTCAAATTTTTTTAAAAATTCAAGATATTCTTCTCTAAAAGATCTTTTACGATGGTGTTCTTTCTGATTTAAAATATACCTATAAACTGAATCTATTTGAGAATGCCCGTAAGAAAACGCCCCATATCCATTTTGCCAGTTAAATTTGTTTTGCACAAAATGCCTTCTGTTAATGAAATTAGTCGAATTGTTTTTGATATCACGAACTAAATCTGAGAGTGCCATAAATGGTTTTAATCCAATAAAACAATGAACATGATCTTCCACTCCATTAACAATGATAGGTTTATGACTTTTTCCCTTGATAATACCAGCAATATATTTAAACACTTCAGTACGCCACTGTTCTTTTAATAAATTTTGCCGCCCTTCCACAGCAAATATCACCTGAATGTATATTTTTGAATAAGAATCAGCCATTGTTACCCTACCCTCCCATTTTTATGTAAAAACATGACTACTTAATGACTGATAATTTTTTCTTGATTGCAAAGATTCCATTCTTGTTTTAAAATTTCAACACTCACCAATCATGTTGTGAAGCTTTAATCTTAACAAGCCTCTTGCTTTAGAGTACCACATCAGAAGGCAAATATTCTTTAATAGACCAATATTGGTCATTGCAACAAAAATGAACTCCTCTTGCCTTGGCTTTTGAGCCTGTTCTTTAAATCACAGAAATAGTCAGAACCTTAGGTTCTACCTCTTCTTTTTTCAGCAAAGCCGGCCAGTAAGCAATCACTTCCCGAACGCGTGGTCGGCCGCCGCCAAAACCAGTAACCGTCGGCGGGCCCGTTAGCACCAAAGGCACGATTTCATTGGCAAAAGTCTCCAGGTGTTTTTTGTTTTGCCCGCGCACGCCAATCAAAAAAACAACCTCATTGGGATCTTCAATATGGTGAGCTGTTTTACCGTGGCAGGCGTTGTAACCCAAAAACTCAGTATGGATTTCTTCGAACTCCAGGCCTAAATATTCAATACGCTTGCGAATGATTTCATCCGCCTTTTGCGCCTTTTGCAGAGCCTCCGGCCAGGCGTAGGTCAACTGCCCAATACAGGTGTAACCATCAAAATAAGAAATGGACACCTTGTAAAATTCGGTAAATGGTTTGCCTTTAACACCAAACACCTTTACCCGATTCTCACCTATTTGTTGCAAGTGGATGGAAGTGAAATCAGCCACTACATCCGGCGTAATGTACTCGGTGGGATTGCCCAGTTCGTAAACCAGCTGTTCCTTGACTGTACGTTCATCCACCAGACCGCCCAATGACTCGTGTTTGGTGATGACCAGTGTGCCATCAGGATAAGTTTCTACAATGGGAAAACCAATGCGTTCCATGTTAGGCACTTCTTTCCAGCCGGCTAAAAAGTTGCCGCCGCTGGCCTGGGCACCGCACTCGTTAATGTGGCCGCCCACAATGCCGGCTGCCAGCTTATCCCAGTCATCCCATTGCCAACCGAACTCGTAAATCATCGGGGCCAGCGTTAAACCGGTATCTGTTACACGACCGGTAATGATGATTTGCGCGCCCTGCTGCAAGGCTTCCACCACCGGCCTGGCACCAAAGTAAACATTGGCGCTTCTGATGCGATCGCGAATTTTTTCAATTGGTTCGTCGGTTTCCATGTTTCGTAATTCATTGCCCGAAGCCACCAGGGCATCGATATGGTTTAAGATATCGTCGCCGTAAATGGCGGCAATACGCAGGCCTTTCAACCCCTTACGTTCGGCAATTTCACGCACGGCCAGCATGCAGGCCACCGGATTGACCCCGCCGGCATTGGTAATCAACCTGATGTTCTTCTCCACCAGATCCGGCAACAGTACTTCCATCAGACGAATAAAATCTTTGGCATAACCTAAATTGGGATCACGCGACTTCTGTTTTTGCATGATGGACATGGTAACTTCGGCCAGGTAATCCATTACCAAGTAGTCAATCGGTCCTTCCCGCGCCTGATCAATGGGCGCATCAAAACGATCGCCCCAATAGCCCTGTCCGCTGGCAATGCGAATAAATTCTTTCATTTACGACCTCTGTTTTTTTATGAATGATTAATGTAATTCGAAAATGCCTTTCCAATATTGTTCAGGAACACACAATTAAAAAGTTAAAATTTTAATCAATACAAACCAAGTTCAATTTCGTTTTTAGACATTCTGCAATAGCTTGTTCATCTTAATGGCTAAAGCATTAACCTGTTTTTTGGATTTAGTGAATGACTCTTCTTTTTGTTTTTGAAAAGTTTTAACCTTTTGCCACCTGCTCCCTGTACGTTGCGTTTTTTTTGACTCCCCAACAATTCATCCCATCTAATCTATTAATTCTTTTTAAGAATCAAAGAAACCTGAGCGTCAAAAGGTAACTTACCCGTTAAATCCTTAACCGATTCTAATCCTATTTTAGCGACATCGTTAACCAGCACTTTTTCCACAGAAATTTTGCTCACGTCATATCCGCTTTTGCGCAACATTTGACGCACTTTTTGCCAGATTGGATGCTTAAAAAGGACTTTAGCTACCCATTCATTGATGTGTACCTGGCGCTTTGTTAGCCTTCCACGCTCCGCCTGCCATTCTGGTGATTGAGCTGCCTGACCCATTAAAAACTCTTCTAACCAAGGAAATTCAACGACTCTTCCCAACATAAACGAAGAAAAAGTTTGCGCCTTTAAAAGCGAATCCTTTTCGGTGACTAATTTTTCGATGAGTTGTAAAAGCTCTGTTTCGCTAATGGTGCAATTTAATCCAAATTGCCATGGTTTTCCACGAACGCGCAACGTGTGCCAGCTCAAATCCGCTTCAATTTTCAAAATGCCCTGTTCCGTTCTCATTTTAACCAGATCCACTTCCTGAGCAAAAACCGAAAGCACCAAAACAATGGTAAACAAAAGTGGACTTAATACTTTTTGCATTGCTTTCCTCCCCTGTTCTGGGATTTACCTGTTAAGTGTACTATTTTTTCAATTCAAATTCAAACCAGAGTTGCCAAACACCTTTCTTCTTTCTAAAAGTGGCTGTTTTTAAAATAATTCCAACTGGCAGGGGCCACATTTCTAAAGGTAAAACATATGAAGTCAACTTTATTTTCTTTTGAAACATTTGCTTTTTATTTTTGTAAGGTCACACTTAAATATTAGGTGATTAAGATGAAAATCCATCCGTTTATTGGTTTTTTAATTTTTTCCTTGCTTTGTTCGTTTTTTTCTGTCATTATGGCCCAAACACCATTACCCGGATTTGAAGAAAGCCCGTATTTTAACGAGCAGGTGGTTACCTTTAAATGGCAACCTCAAATTCGCGTTCACATTAATGCCCCATCTGTAACTGAATTTGATCCGAATAAGCCAGTAGGGCTTGCGCTTTACGCCTTGCCGAATGGAAACACGATTGAACAAACCGTTGGTAAAATAACGGAAGAAGGTGATGACTGGCATTTTGACATTCAACATATTGGTGCGCAAACCCGTTTTTTACGCCAAAAAATAACCGATTACAACCTGATTACCGTGTATTTGGAAAGCGAACAATTGAGCTGGCCCTCCTGGAAAAGTGAGCATTCCAATTACGCCCAGATCATTCGTCAATTAGTGGAACACATTAAGAGTTACTTTCAAGACTACCAGCCTTTTTTGGTGTTAACCGGTCACAGTGGAGGTGGACGTTTTATTTTTTCGTTTATGGACGCCTTTGAACAAATCCCTGATTATGTTCAACGTATTTGTTTTCTGGACAGTAATTACGGTTACGAAGACTCCTATGGCGCCAAAATGGTCAACTGGTTAAAAGGCGACAGTTCCCGCTACATTAGCGTATTAGCGTACAATGATAGCGTGGCCTTGTACAATGGAACTCCGGTTGTTTCGCCTACCGGCGGTACCTGGTATCGTAGTAAAATGATGCAACGCTATTTTGCTCAGCATTTTGCCTTTAACACTAAAGAAGACAGCCAGTTTATCTATCACAGTACTTTGAACGGCCGCATTCAATTTTTCTTAAAGAAAAATCCGGAGCGCAAAATTCTGCACACCGTACAGGTGGAATTGAATGGCTTTATTCATACCTTGCTCACCGGAACGGCGTTACAGGACTCCAATTACACGTATTACGGTGAACGCGCCTATTCCGAATGGATTCAACCGCAAGTTTTGCCTCAAAACACCTTTCAAATTCCCTTACGGTCGTCGTTGGCCATGACAGGTTCTCAATTCATGGAATATGTTAAATATATGAATTTTGAAGATCGTGAAGCGGCCATTTTACAAGAATTAATCACCGGCAACATTCCCTATTTTCTGCGTCAGACAAAAAAATTAAGCGCCAATTTTAAAGACACCAATGAGCAAATTCATCAGGTTGAGTACGAAGTCTTTCCCGACTATCTTTCCATTGGCGCAGACAGTGACTATTGCCGCATTCCCATGGGCC
>JAGHBR010000375.1 GCA_021160885.1 Caldisericaceae bacterium | reverse complement strand
ATTTACCGCAGCAGCACTTCTTTAAATTTTAAAGATGGTCAGGCCTATTTTACCTTTCCTACAACTACCGATCCCATCGTAAATCAGGAAATTGCCGCTTTTTTCCCAAAAAAGACCAAGGGGCAGGCTGAACTGACGCTACCGGCCTCTTACGGGATTGGTCTGGCTTATGATTTTACCGAAAACCTTAGCCTGGAAGCTGATTACCTGGTTTTTGCCTGGAGTTCTTACGATCAGTTAAAAATTACCTTTCAAGAGCCTGTTGCCGGTCAAACCGAAACAGTGACTCCACGAAACTACCAGGATAGCTACAGTTTACGTTTTGGCCTCGAATACCGGATGAATGAACATTTTACCGTACGCGCCGGCTATCTGTGGGATCAGCATGCCGTGCCTGAGGAATATGTGGAACCCAGCCTGCCAGAAGGCGACCGACACAACTACACGGTAGGGCTTGGCTATCGCTACAAACAATTTACTGTGGATGCCGCCTACCATTTACTGCTTCAGGATGATCGTGAGGTAACCAATACCATTCATCAGTTTGATGGCAAGTACATTGGCATGGCCAATCTTTACGCCCTGAGTTTTGGGTATGCATTTTAGCAAACAAAAGGAGTCGTTTCAATGAAAATAAAAATGCTAATAATTGTAGGTTTAAGCTTGCTTTTGGCCTCCTGCAGTCTTTTAGAACCCAAAGTAAAACAATCGACTTTGAGCGCCAATGAGAAACTGCTTTTCAGCCGTCTGATGGCTCTGGGCGACAATATCATTGCCGGTTACCAGTCGGCTGCCTTAACCGAGAAACACCAAAAACGCAGTTTCGTAGCTCTGATTGCCCAGCAGGGCGAAACGCCTGATTTCATGCAGCCTTACATCGGCTATCCGGGGCTGGGCTCTGAATCGTACGCTGGTTACGGTATTTTACGTTTAAAATATCTGGACGATCCGGAAACACCGAATACGGTCAATCCCGATCCTGTAATTGTTGCCGAACCATTTGCTGATTATCCGGATTTTGATCCGGCCGGTCAGCCCTTTGTTTCCGATGAAGTAATGTTCTGGCCTTTGCCTTACAACAACCTGGCCGTGCCGGGCATTTATGTTGACGACGTTTACAAAGCCACCACGCGCTTACGCAGCCGCAGTAAAAGCGGCTTGCTGGATGTCATTTTGCGTAATCCTTTGCCCGATCCTTACGGTTACAAAACCGCCTTTGCTCAGGCCAAACTTTTTCAACCTTCGCTCATTTTGTGCTGGGTAGGCATGTACGATGTGTTAGCTTACGCACAGTACAATGCCATTAATCCGGTCACCGAACCGCCTACTACAAAAAAAGATTTTGCCACCTACTTTGCCGCTCTGATGGATTCCCTGAAATCCACTCAGGCAGCCGTGCTGGTTGGTAACATTCCCGACATTCTGGACATGCCCTATTTTCACACCGTGCCAGGCGTTGTGATTGACACTGTAACCAACACGCCGGTTAAGGATGAGTCCGGTAATACTATTCCGTTGGTGGGTGTGGAAGAAGGTGATTTGGTACTGACCCCGGCCCGTGTTTTTATTCGCCAGGGCTATGGCCTACCGGCAAACTTCCCAAAAAGCAATGGCCAGCCTTTGCCGGAAGATGTGGTTCTGGATAAAAACGAACAGGCGGTTGTTCTCGATCTGATTGAAGGCTACAACACCGCCATTGATTCCATTTGTGAAGCCCGAAAAATTCCGGTAGTTGACATGTACTCTTTTTTTAAAGAAATCAGCCAGGGCACGGAAATCGCTGGCTTTAAACTTTCGGCTGATTTCATTACCGGCGGCTTTTACAGTCTGGACGGGGTTCATCCCTCAGATTTAGGTCATGTTTTGATTGCCAACGAATGGTTGCGGACCATTAATGACAATTTACCCGTCAGCGTGCCATTGATTAACGTACCGGACCGAATCAGCCAAATTGCTTATAGCGATTCGTTGCTGGTTAAGCCGTAAGCATTAAATATTTTAAACAAAGAACTGCAAGCGCAACCCTGTTAAGGCTGGGCTTGCAGTTCCTTCATTTTAAGAGCAAAATCTTGCAATATTTTTAAAGTGGTTGAATCACAACTGAACACCGAATTTCTGCCCTGTGGTTCCTGCGGAGGATCGCCGGTAAAGTCATCGCCACGCTGCCACTCCGGTTGCTGCGGGTCACGTGGACGCCCTTCGCCGCCCCAGGCCCAAAAATTACTACCCACCAATGGTCCTCCCTGGCGAGCATTCTTGTAAATCCAATCAAAAACCTGTGCAAAATACCGATCACGATATGTGGTGGGCGTCTGTGGAGAATAGGAATGCCCGTCCCGCGGAATGCCGAATTCTTCCAGCACCAGCGGTTTGTCTACTTCCTGAGCAAAAGCCGCATGTTGCTCCATATAAGCGCGGGCCTTTTTAAGCGCTTCAGGAAAGGTTTCCTCCGCTTTTTGAGGGTCATACCACCTCCAGTTTAAGACCCAGAGATGAAAAGTCATGTAATCGATATTTTTAAACTGGTGCATTTTCAGGTAAAGGGTGTCAGAAAATTCAGAGCCGTACATGCCTTCGTTTCCGGTAGAAATCAGATGATTACCATCAAGCGACCGAATGAAATCAGAGGTTTCTTTAATCCATTTTAAAAAGACCGGAAAATTGGGTATGGCTTCTTTACCCTGTCCGGGACGTGGCTCGTTAGCCAACTGCCAGGCCATGATAGTCGGGTCTTCAGAATAGAGACGGCCATTGATGCTGTTCCTCCGTTGAATCAATCGTTTTACGTACTGGTAAAAATATTGATTCGCCTGTTGATGACTGTAAAACCGCGCACTGAAATTCATGAATTGATGCCAGGAATATTGCGGTTTGAAAGGATTGGGTATTTCTTCGCCGGTCAGCCAGGAAACATACTGCGACATACCTCCCGACCAGACCCAGAAGTTGTTCAAATAAATAACGGCCTTCATGTCGCGCCTGGCCATTTCGGCCAGTAAAAAATCAAGTCCTTGCAAAATACGTTCATCATATTTGCCAATTTCGGGCTGAATGGGTGGCCAGACGGTATTGTGCTGGGTTAAACCTTCCGATGCGCCCAGAATACGCAGGTTGGTGATGCCCAGGGCCTGCAGATGATCCAGCTCCTGTTGCAGACGCTGGCGATTGCCACCTTCGGCCAGCGCACCTAAATTGGCGCCGTACCAGAGATTGGTGCCCAAAAAGTAATAAGGCTTGCCCTTTAAATAGAAGCGATTACCTTTAACCGATACAAAGTTATTCTGTGGCTGAGCCACCAATGTTACGCAAAAAAACAACGTAATCATTAAATACCGGACCATGAGTGCCTCTTATTTTATTAAGACCAGTTTCTGAACTCGAACTATTTGATTGAATTTCAATTGAAGGAAGTAAATGCCAGAAGCAAGCGCTCCGGCATCGAATAACATGCTATGATGGCCTGCCGGGAAAGTCCTTTCGGCCAACACGGCACATTTTTCTCCCAAAATATTGAACAGCGCAAGCTGGATTTTTCCTGCTCGCGGCTGATTCCAGCGTACACGCGTTTGCCGGTTAAAGGGATTGGGAAAAGGTGCAAACAGGCAAAAACTTTGCGGAACAGCCACTTTTGTAGAGGGCTGACCGGTGGAAGAAGCCTGAACCGACAGGGCATCCAAAAGTAACCAACCACTCCCATTTCCACCGTCACCTGCCAGAATATTAAAGGAAACTTCACTCAAGGCGCCCGATTCGAGGTTGGTCGTTCCAAAATCACTGAAAGGAATCTGAATCAGTTGCCAGTCGGAATGATTCAAAATCAGATTGTATTGAAAAGCATGGCCGCTGGTGTCTTTTAAGAGCATGGTCAGATTGCGGCCACTCTGGTCATCTTTCAGCCAAAAACTCAGCACATCGCCCCCCGGAAACAGCCCGTCTGTGCTTTTGAAAAAGCCGGCGTAATAGGCATGGCCATCTCCGATGGCGTAATCCACGCGCATGGCCTGCTGCCCTTCCGGCGCATCAGTTGTCTGCAGCGAAAGCTGGGCTGTTGTTCCACCGCGCACCTGCCAGCTGCTGTTTAAGGCCAGACTGCTGGCGTAATCTTCAAAATGATCAAGCCAGATTTTCTGCTCCAGGCGTATGATCAAGGTGTCTGAAATCAGGCCTTCGGCTTTGGCGCAAAGATGGGCCTCACCATAACCGCCATCCGGCTGATAAAGGATGGAAGCCATGCCGTTTTGCGGACTGGCCGGATTTTGCCCCAGCAGCCGGCCCGGGCCTTCCAATTGAAATTGGATCGGCTGGTTGCCGCGCACCACCCGGCCCTGTTCGTCCTGAATGTAGGCGAAAACCTGCCGTTGACTGGTATCCGCGGCAAATAATTCTTTTTGAGCCATAAACAGCCTGATACGGGAAGCCTGCTGACCGTAAGCAATCGGTTCCATTAAAAACGCTTGATCTGGATTAGATTGACCATCATCCGGAAACACAAAAGTCAGGGTCCCGTGGGCAGTGGGCACGTATTGCGCGCCAATGACTGTTCCCTGCCATGTGTTGAAAAAGGTAACGCCAAACACCGTGTCCTGTTCACTTACCCCCGGAATGAGGGCCACACGTCCATTTAGAGGGCGACTGTTGGCTTCGCGCGCCCAGCCCAAAATCAATTGCGGACTTTTCAGCACGTAAAGGTCTACATTGTTTTGCGTTTGCTGAAAATGTGTAAAACGCTGAGCAGTGTGATCAATTGACCGGGCCACTTTGGAAAAAGCCTTCATCTGAGACATCACATCCAGTGACATGATGTTTCGCGAAGCAAAAGACCACCAGAAAGGTGTAGCTGCGTAGCCCCCGGCCCAGCCAGCCCACAACGCATTATGGTACAATTGCGTGTACTCTTCGGAAGGCACCTCAAAACCACCGAAGGTGTCCAGATAGCCGGCTTCGCCTAAAATTCCCGGTTTGTCAAATTCTTCATGAAGGCGGTGGGCAATATCGTAATAAAGTTGTGCACTGCTTCGCAACGGATTGCCGGGAAAAGGCGCAGACCAACTGGTTTCGTAAAGGTGTACGTTTGGTACATCGACAATTTGGTAGCCCTCGCTCCAGTAAATTCCACCGCTTTGCGAAGCTGTACAGGGTCGGCCGTGCGGGTCGTTTTGATTGAAGAATTGCTGGACTTTTCTTACCCATTCGGTGGCTTCTTGCTGTCGTCCCTTTTGCCAGCCATCTGTGCCATTGATTTCATTGACGATTTCCCAGATGGCCAGCGCACGAGAATAGCCCCAGCGGGCAATCCAATAACGGTATTGCCACTGCTGGTACTGCCAGGCCTCAGCGTCGGAATAAAAATCTTCCACATTGCAGACATACTTGTAGGGATTGTTGTGCCATTGATGAGCCCAGACCGTATTAGAGAGCAAATCGTGCGGCCAGATGGCTATCATGATTTTTAAATTCCGCTCCTCGGCCCATTGCACAATCTGGTCAATACGGCCGCATTTGGTCTGATCGTAATGTCCAATACCCGAATCCAACGATTCAAGAATACCCTTCTCGTCGCCGTACATGATGTTCCAATAACCAAATATATTGGCACCGGAATTTTGCAACAATTCCAGCCCGCTGCTACCGTTATGCACGCCCCAGGGATAGTATGCCCCAATACCATAAAATGGCGTACCATCATCATGTTCAAAATAGTGCGAATTTTTTCGGCTGACGCGAATCCAGCCATGGTATTGGGAAGAATCTACCCGAAAAGTGTATTCAGGGCTCCAGGCTGTATCACCCTGGTTAATGGCCCGAATGGTCACATGCCATAGTCCGATTTCATTGGGAGCAAAACGCACTTTCCAGGCATTGGCCAGCCGATAGTTGTCGTAAAAAGCAAATACCGGCCAAAGGCTGTCGCTCGGTGAAGTAAAAAAAGCCGTGACATCAATTTCATTGGGATTAAAGGGATTAGAGTAAGAAACCTGGTCCAGCTGCAGGGTCAGTTCCAGTTTTTCGTAACGAGGTACGGCGTCAGCATTCATCTCCTTAATATCTACTGCCAACTGGCCGAAAAGCGTAGCATGTGTTAACAAAACAACAAACAAAGCGCGTAATAAATTCAACATAACCTCTAATCTTTTTCCGAATAACATAAAAACTCTCCACTTACGGTTCAGTGATTGTCAAACAGGTTTTGTAAATCCTGTAAAAAAAGAGTAAAGTCATCTTTGTAAAATTGTAAAAAGTCCGGCACCGAACTGTGTCCCGGATAGGGGGCAAAATGGTGCGTTTTGCTGGCGTTGCGCCAGACTGCACCGTAGGCAATACGTTTGGCCACGGCATGGTATTTTACAGGGTAAAGAAAGCAACACGTGTACCAGTTGGGGATTTTTAAATTCGCTTCGTGCCCGCTGAAGCCGTAATAATCGCCTACCTCAGTCAGGGCCGGTAGTTTATTGCGGGCCTCGGCCAGCTCCACCGTCCAGACCACCCGTTTTTGAAATCGCTTTATTTCCTCATCATCACCACGCCCAAAATAGAAGTCCAAGCCGAACACATCCACCACATCGTCGCCCGGATAGTCTATCAGGTAACCGTTTTTACTTTCGAACTGATTACCATCGGGTGAAAAGGCGTAGATAAAGCTGTGCACATTCAGCGAATCACACAGGTAATGTACCGTAAAGCGCCATAAATCGATGTATTGTTGTTCGCTGTGCTGCCCTTTGCCCCACCAAAACCAGTTGCCGTTCTGTTCATGGTATGGCCGGAAGATAATGGGGATGCTCTCTCCTTTAGGGCCGCGAAGCCGTTTAACCAGCCGTGCCATTTTTCTCAGTTTTTGTTTGTAAAAATCGTGGTATTGCCCGCCGGGCAAAAGGGAAGCCACCACCGGGTAATCGATGCCTTCCAGGTAAAAACCATGTCCTTCGGGGTCGTACTGGTGCCAGCAAAGCGTGGTTACGCCGCCCAGCCCATGGGTGTACTCAATGCGAAAGATAAAGCGCTCCAGATCTGCCTGGTTGTCATGAAAAATGTGATAGGCATCCCAACTGAACAGGGCCGGGTAATCCCCGCAAACATCTTTAACATCTGAGCGGCGGTCGTCACCAGACCAGCCCACACCATAGCCGGTAGCGTCATGCTGACCGAACAGCATTTTTTCCGCCGCCAGCTTTTTAAGATTGTGGTACAAATAGCGGGTTTGTTTGGTTGCCCGCAGGTCGATCAGTTCCTGCAGTTCGGAAACCACACTGGCCTCAAAGCGGGTTAATTGATCGTATAGGACCTGAACGACGCTGTCTATTTGGCTTTCACTGGCCTTTCGCCCGGGACCATTCAAATACGTTTTAGCCTTTTGCAAAGCTTGTTGACAAATGCTAAAGGCCTGCGCCGGGTACTGACCTTCCTGCTCCCCGACCTCGCTATTGCCCAGCAGCGTTTCTCCCCGATCAATGGCTTTTTGCAGTGGCTCCAGCTGAACAGGTAACGCTTTTTGACTGGTGCTCTGGCTGCAGCCCAGCAGAGGCAACAGGATGAAAATTAAAAAAACTGAAATTTTCACCATTTACTTTACCCTTCTTTACATCAATTCAAAACCATTTCCCAGATTTGGATGGTGACCAGCCGGAAAAATGGTAAGAAATTTGGCTAAATGATAAGTTTCGTCCTCCTTGTAAAACAGCGTTACATTGTTTCCTTGCAAACACCACTCCCGAATGCCAGTTTAAAAATCAGCCATTATTACTCAATCTTCAATCTTTACAACAGTTTTAATGAGCGAAGCAATGGCGATTCGGCCTTCTGGCTACTCTTTAAGCGCAGTTCAATTCTTAATTGTTTTGCCTTACGACCGGGTAATGGTAATTTCACTTTACCAGCACGAAGCGCCTGCCAGGAGCTTTTAGCATCAGCCTGTCCATCTCCATTATTATCATACCAGAAGCGGATTTGCACGCTCTGGTCGCGATCGTCAAACACTTCGGTTAAAGTACGGTAAGCAATGCCAATGGGCCTCTCGTACACCATGTACAGCGTCAGACCTTCCAGGGCCAGGTCGGCGTCTCCGGTACCAAAGCGGTTGCCCTGTTCATCGTCATCGTCCCAGCGCTGTCCCTGCTCGGGATTGTGCGGACCGAAAAAATCGTTTTCCAGTTTCCACTTATAAGGAAAACCATCAGCTGAAGTAACCGCATGGCCCAGCCGGTAATGCAAATGCGGCCCATCATCAAAAAACAGATGCCATTGATTGTTAAAGAAAATACAATCCGCATCACCGGTATGATCATGGACATCTAATACCGATTCGTTTTTTATGGCGCGCAGGTTTTTCACGTCAAGCTCTGCGTGCATTAGCAGATGGTGATTTTCACTGAACAAATGAATTTTTTCCCCATCAAAACAGATGCCCGGATCGGTGCCCACCAGCTCTTTGATCGTACCGGCCAGCTGCCAATGGACAAAATCATCCGAAATCCATAGATGTGGTGTGTTCTGATAGGTTTCGCCAGGAGCGTAAAAATGGTCGTTGACTTCAAGCCAGTCATTGGGTGCCAGGGAATCAACCGGCCCAAACAGCGGGTAATGATCTTCAGGCAGTCTGAATGGATTTTCCCCTCTTTGCAACGGCGCCAGGCTGTCGGCAAGGGCAAAACTCCAGTAATATTCAAAGGGCCACTTACGCGGCGTGTGGTTAAAGATTAACAGCCATTTGCCCTGCCATTTACCGCTGCCTTTGATAAGCGAAGGGTCCTGTGGTACACCCCCCGGTTCGGGCAAAATGATAGTTTTGGGGCTCAGATTTTTTTGATCCAGCGGCAGCAACTCATTGGAACCGGAAAATAATGGATTGGCCGCCGCTTTGTGCCAGCCGGTTTTTAAATCAAGCGGATTACCGTAAACGATGTAATCGATCT
>JAGHBR010000347.1 GCA_021160885.1 Caldisericaceae bacterium | reverse complement strand
TTAACAAAAACACAATTGGAGAGAAAAATGAACGCATTAGGTCAGCATATTCTTGTTGAATTTGTGGGATGTGATCCCAATATTTTAAATGACGTGACAACCATTGAACAAGGCATGTTAGATGCCGCCGATCGGGCAAATTCCACCATTATCAACTCCACCTTTCATTATTTTTCACCTTATGGAGTTTCGGGAGTTGTGGTAATTCAGGAAAGCCATCTGGCTGTCCACACCTGGCCGGAATACCGCTATGCGGCGGTAGACCTGTTCACCTGTGGAGATAGTGTGGACCCCTGGAAAGCTTTTGATTATTTAAAAGATGTTTTTAAAGCCCAGAATTACTCTGCCCTGGAAACCCGCCGTGGATCACTCAACCTCTTAACGCGTATTGAATTTGATCCTAAAGAATTGCGTGAAGAGTTAAAAAAATACATGAAAGAAGGCCGAATTGAACGCAATGTTTGGCTTACCGACAAAGATGAAAATATTGCTTTATCTTTGCGTCACACAGGAGATGTGTTGTATGATGAACGTTCGCCTTACCAACATGTAAAAGTTCTCAACACCTATGCCTTTGGCAAAACACTAACTTTAGACAACATGATCATGTGTACGGAAAAGGATGAATTTCATTATCATGAAATGATGAGCCATCCTCTGATATTGGCACATGGCAATGTTAAAAATGTGCTGGTAATCGGCGGTGGCGATGGCGGCGTTGTACGTGAAGTTTTAAAACATCCATCCGTCGAAAAGGTTATCATGGTCGAAATTGATGAAAAGGTAGTCGAAGCATCCCGGCTTCATTTGCCTCAGATTGCAGCGGCCTTTGATGATCCAAAACTCAATTTGTTGATTACAGATGGCATTAAATTTGTTGCTGAGGCACCAGAAAACACTTACGATATTATTATTGTTGATTCGACCGATCCAATTGGTCCGGCAGAGGGACTGTTTTCCAGAGAATTTTATCAGAATTGTTACCGCATTTTAAATGAAAACGGAGCGATGATTGTACAGGGGGAAGCTCCCCGCTTTAATGAAAAGGTTTTTGTGGAAATTCACCAGACTTTAAAAGACATTTTTGGAAAGGGCAAAGCTCATGTGATGTTGTTCCATGTGCCTACTTACCCGACGGGCGTTTGGAGCGGTCAGATTGGCGTAAAAGGCTCTTTCGATCCAACACAATTCGACGAGCAGCATGCAACCCGCTTCAGTCAGGAAAATCATTTAAAATATTACAGTCCGGAAATTCATAAGGCATCCTTCGTTCTGCCGCCTTACGTAAAAGAGATGTTAGGTGATTAATTTATATCTGGCAATCTCCCGGCAAACGGGAGATTGCTTTTTTCTTCTAAATTTTGCACATTCTTTTTATTAATTAACGTCATCTACTTCAGAGGTTTGAAATGATTATTGTAACCGGAGCGGCCGGGTTCATCGGGAGTTGTGTAATTTCACGATTGAACAAAGAAGGCCTGAACAACATTATTGCCGTAGATGTTTTGCGCACAAATGACAAATGGAAGAATTTACGCCACCTTGATTTTTCCGATTACCTGGACCGGGAACAACTTTTTCCTTTTCTGGAAAACCAGCCCAAGATTGAGGCCATAATTCACATGGGCGCCTGCAGCGCCACTACCGAACGTGACGCTAACTACCTGATGGAAAACAATTACCGATACACTTTAAAATTGGCTCAATTCGCTTTACAAAACTCCGTACGTTTTATTTACGCCAGTTCAGGCGCTACCTATGGTTTGGGCGAACTCGGCTACGACGATGACGAAAGCAAAATCCATCTGCTTCGGCCTCTTAATATGTACGGCTACTCCAAACAATTATTCGATTTAAAGGCGCGACGCGAAGGCTGGTTCAGCAAGATAGTTGGCCTGAAGTTTTTTAATGTTTACGGACCAAATGAATATTTTAAAGGCGACATGGCTTCCGTTGTATTTAAAGCTTTTAATCAGATTCAGGAAAAAGGCTACGTTCGACTTTTTAAATCTCACCGGAGCGATTATGAAGACGGTCAGCAATTGCGCGATTTTATTTACGTTAAAGATGTGCTTGAAGTCATCTTATTCTTTTTACAAAATCCCGATAAGAACGGCTTGTTCAATGTGGGAACGGGAAAGGCCCGCTCGTTTTTGGATCTGGTAAATTCTACCTTTTCTGCCATGGGGCTTCATCCCAAAATCGAGTTTTTTGACATGCCGGAAAATTTGCGCGACCGGTATCAATACTTTACTGAAGCCAAAATTGAAAAACTAAGAAAAGCCGGCTATCAAAACGATTTTTACTCACTGGAAAAGGGAATTAAAGATTACGTTCAAAATTATTTGATGAAAGGTTTTGCGCATTATTAAACTTTTTCTCAGGCTTTTTCTGTTTAACTCAGGTCAATGAGTGCAAATAAAAAATGACGTACCGAATAGTCTTGTTGTAACGAAAAGGAAAATCATCGGGACGACCTGCACAATCATCAAATTGTATTAAAGAAATTTAAAATTTTGTCGATTAAATTTTAATATTTTGCCCTGGCAAAAATTGTGGAGTTTGTTTAATCAAAACACGAAATCGTTCCCGACTTAATTTTATGAATAATCAACAATTTATTGGAAAAGTCTTTGGTCACTTCCGCATCTTGGAGCCTGCCGGGCATGGGGGGATGGGACTGGTATTTAAAGCTTTAAATACCCACCTGGACAAAATTGTCGCTCTTAAGATGATTGCCCCCGGGCTCTCGCTTAATGAAAAGGTCCTTAATCGATTTAAAACGGAAGCGCGCGCCTTAGCCCGTCTGGAAAATCCCCACATTGTACGCATTAGCGACCTATTAGAGGCCAATGGATACTGGTTCATTGTCATGGAGTTCATCGAAGGCGATACCCTGCGCGACCGTCTGAAAGGTAAACATCCTCTGCCTTTAAAAGAAGCTATTGAGATTAGCGAACAAATTCTCTCCGCCTTACAACATGCCCATTCGGCCGGCATTGTGCACCGCGATATTAAACCGAGCAACATTTTATTAACCAAGGACAATCTGGTTAAAGTTACCGATTTCGGGCTGGCTAAAATTCAGGAAAATTCCCTAATTCACACGCAGGTTTCGGCTGTTGGCGGCACATTGTATTACATGTCTCCCGAACAGGTGCGTAGTTTAAAAGAAACTGATCATCGAACGGACATCTACTCCCTGGGCATTACCATGTACCAGATGGTTACCGGCACCGTACCCTTTGATCCGAATCAAACCGATTTTGACATTCGCGAAACGATCGTCCGGAAACCGCTGCCCAGGCCTTCTACCTTTAATCCTTATTTGCCTGCTGAAATTGATGATTTCATCATGAAAGCCATCGAAAAAAATCCGGATGACCGCTTTCAGTCGGCTGTTGAAATGAGCCAGGAATTGGCCGAACTCAAAGAAAAAATCAAAGACAAATTAGAAATTTCCCAGCCAGCACAATCTGATACAGATCAGGAACTTAATTTTGATCAATACCCATTTGAAATTAAAGATGATTTTTCTGAAGCCTCTCTCTCACCCGAAATCCCGCTTGAACATACACCTGCTACGCAAAATGCAGAACAGGAACAAAAAAATGAACCAACGCCCGATCATTCCGAATTTTCACAGCTTTCACGTATTACAGACATCGTTAAAAAAAATCGTTTTTGGTTGATAAGTTTTTTGCCGGTAGTGGTCATTGTGATTATCATTTATCTTATTTCATTACCTAAATCGTCCGGTCCGGCCAAAGCACCGGAACTAACTTTATTGACATTACACAGCCGCCCAGCCGGAGCCAAAGCCTTTATTGACGAGCATTTTCACGGTCAAACCCCGCTTGATTCTTTAAAATTAAGTAAAGGCAGTTTTCACTTAACCTTAAAAAAACCTGGCTTTACAACTTTCGATTCCACCATTACTTTAACAGCCGGCCAACACCTTATTCTAGATATTGGTCTGACTACTCAACCTCCTCAAAAGAAAGAACCTGCTGTGGAGGCTACAAAGCCCTCCGCTATTGATGTCAAAAAAATTACTGCCACCCGTACCTCAATTTCTTCCGCCCCCCCCGGAGCTCTGGTTTTAATTAACAATCAATTCATTGGTAAAACGCCATTAAAAATCCCATTAAATCCTGATGAAAAAATCACTCTGAAAATTGAAAAAGAAGGATTTGTATCTGTTGAGCGCGCCTTAACTGTTCCTGGAAAAAAACAGTTTAATTTAAATTTTGTTTTAAAACCAGAACCCGCCTTACTTACCTTACAAGCCAATAATTGGCCGGTGGAGGTGCAAATAGACAATAAAAGAAACATTACGCTTAATTCAGCTGCAGAACTGCTTCGACTAACTGCGGGGCCGCACAAGCTGGTTTTCACTCGCCCCAATTTTAAACCAATCACGCAAAAGTTGACTTTGAATCCGGGGGAAAAACGCAGGCTTAGCTTAAATTTTGAACCAGCTTATGGCCAATTAGTCATCCACGTTTTACCCTGGGCTAATATTTACCTTGACAGTCAACTGGTTAAAAAAGAAACCAACATCAAAAATAAATTTCGTTTAAGCGCGGGCCCCCATCGTTTGCGCATTGAAAATCCGGCTTTTACTTACCTGGAACAAACTATCGAAATTAAACCAGACCAAACGTTAGAGCTTAAATACGATTTTAACCAAAAAGTGGAAACGCGCATCCTGGCCTTTGATAAGCAAAACAAACCTGTTTTTGCCGAAATAATTGTTGATGGACAACGTACTGGTCAGTACACCCCGCGGGCGGTTTTACTTTCGCCTGGCGTTCACAAAATAGCTTTGCAGAAAGAAGGCTATCAACCGGGTGAGACACAAACCGTAATGGCCTTACCGGGGCATAATAAAACCATTAAATTTATTTTGCAGGAAAAATAATGAACTTGCTTTTA